>JBKPDA010000132.1:0-10490 GCA_046727635.1 Actinomycetota bacterium
GCTCAGAAGCCACCACCACAGTGTGAGGGCGGCGACGCCTGCGAGCACGTAGTACCAGGGGAACAGGAAGGCGGCGACGAGGACGGCCCCGACCACGATGACGATCATCCGGATCCAAGTCGCGATGCCCCAGACATCCGTGTCGTAGCCCGGGAAGTCGTAGCGCCACGCGTAGCGCGGTGCTCGCCGTGCCGGAGGAGATCGCCGTGGCTCCTTTGCGTAGCCGCAGTTCGGGCACTCGCCCATGACCGTGTGCGTCATCTGCCCGCAGTGCGGGCAGAGCGTCTCCTCATTCATGTGGCCACGCTAACCGCGGATGGCGGCTGCGCGCCAGGTCAGGCGCCGATTCGCTCCCGGATCAGGCGCTGCACTTCCTTGCCGTCGGCGCGGCCCTGCGTCTCGCGCATGATCGCCCCCATCAGCGCGCCGATGGCCTTCTGGTTGCCGGACTTGATCTGCTCCACGGCGTCGGGGTCGGCCTCGATCGCGCGGGCCACGATCGACTCGAGCTCGTCGTCGGCGGCCATCGTCATGCCGCGTTCCTCCACGATGCGCGCCGGGTCGCCGCCCTCTTCCACGAGCACGCGGAGCACTTCTTTCGCGTTCGACTGCGACACGTTCTTGGCCTCGACCATCCCCACCAGCTGCGCTAGGGCCTGCGGAGTGATGTTGGAGTCGGCGGGATCCGTGTCCCCGAGCCGCTGCACCAGCTCGTTGCGCACCCAGTTGGCGAGCGTGCGGGCGTCGGCCGAGTCGGAGGCCAGCGCGGCCTCGAAGTAGTCGCCCAGCTCGCCGCGGAAGGCCAGCAGCCTGGCGGTCTCCTCGGGCAGGCCCAGCTCGGTCTCGAACCGCTCGGCGCGCGCGGCCGGCAGCTCCGGCAGGGCGGCGCGGGCGCGCTCGAGCATCTGCTCGGTGGGCACGAGCGGCACGAGGTCGGGCTCCGGGAAGTAGCGGTAGTCGTGCGCGTACTCCTTCGAGCGGAGCGGACTGAGCGTGCGCGTCTGCGGGTCGAAGTGGAGCGTCTCCTGCTCGACCTTGCCGCCCTCGCGCAGCAGCTCCTCCTGCCGGGCGATCTCCGCGGTGATCCCCTGCTCGAGGAAGCGGAACGAGTTCATGTTCTTCAGCTCCGCCTTGGTGCCGAACTCCGTCTCCCCCGCCGGCCGGATCGACACGTTGGCGTCCACCCTCAGCGAGCCCTCCTCCATGTTCACGTCGGACACGCCGAGGCGCTTCAGCGTCGCGCGCAGCAGCCGCCCCCACTCCGCGGCCTCGGCGGGCGAGCGGATGTCTGGCTCAGTGACGATCTCGACCAGCGGCGTGCCGCCGCGGTTGAAGTCCACCACGCTCGCTTCGGCGCCATGAATGCGCCCGGAGCTGCCCGCGTGCACCAGCTTCGCCGCGTCCTCCTCGAGGTGCACGCGATGAATACGCACCTCCCCGAGCCGCCCGTTCGAGGCAAGCGGGATGTCGTACTGGGAGATCTGGTAGCCCTTCGGCAGGTCGGGATAGAAGTAGTTCTTGCGGTGGAAGATCGAGCGCGGGGCGATCTCGCAGTCGAGCGCCATCCCGATCATCAGCCCGTAGTGCACCGCCTCGGCGTTCACCGTCGGCAGCGTGCCGGGGTGGCCCAGGCAGACCGGACAGGTGAGCGTGTTCGGCTCGTCGCCAAACGACAGCGCGCAGCCGCAGAACATCTTCGTCCGGGTGCTCAGCTGGCAGTGGATCTCGAGACCGATGACGGGCTCGTAGCTCTCAGCCACGGGCGACACCTCCGTCGAAGCCGATCGCCCGCTCGAGCGCGTACGACGCATCGAGGATCCGGCTCTCGCTGAACGCGGGGCCGGCCAGCTGCAGCCCCACGGGCAAGCCCTCGGAGAGCCCAACGGGGATCGAGATCGTGGGGATCCCAGCCAGCGACATCGGCACCGTGAAGTAGTCGGACAGGTACATCGCGAGCGGGTTCTCCGTGCGCTCGCCGAGCTTGAACGCCACCGTGGGCGACGTCGGCGTGACCACGAAGTCCACCCGTGCGAAGGCGTCGCGGAAGTCGTCGGCGATCTTGGTGCGCACGCGCTGGGCGGTGCCGTAGTAGGCGTCGTAGTAGCCGGATGACAGCGCGTAGGTGCCGAGCATGATGCGCCTCTTCACCTCGGCTCCGAAGCCATCCGCGCGCGTGGTCTCGTATAGCGAGGTGAGATCGCCGTTGCCGTGGCGCTGGCCGTAGCGCACGCCGTCGTAGCGGGCGAGGTTGGCGCTGGCCTCGGCCGGCGCCAGCACGTAGTAGGCGGAGATGCCGTACTTCGCGTGCGGGAGGTCGATCTCGTCCACCTCGCCGCCAAGCTCCTCGATCTTCGCGATCGCCGCGCGACACGTGTCGAGCACGCCCGGCTCGACGCCCTCCTCGTGCAGGCCCCAGACCCCGAACCGGAGCCCATCGAGGCGCTCGGCGCTGGGCAGCGCCACCTCCTCCGGGAACTCGAGCGAGGTGGAGTCGCAGTGGTCGCGGCCCACCAGGTGGCGCAGCAGCAGCGCGGCGTCGGTGACGTCGCGCGTGAGCGGACCGCACTGATCGAGCGACGAAGCAAAGGCGATCATCCCGTAGCGCGACACCGCTCCGTAGGTGGGCTTCAGCCCCACGATGCCGCACAGCGCGGCGGGCTGGCGGATCGAGCCGCCGGTGTCGGTGCCGATCGCCCAGGGCGCGTTCCCGGCCGCCACCGCAGCAGCCGACCCACCGGACGAGCCGCCCGGTACGCGCTCGCGATCCCACGGGTTGCGCACCGGCCCGAAGCCCGAGTTCTCGTTCGAGGAGCCCATCGCGAACTCGTCCATGTTGGTCTTGCCGAGCACCGGGGCGCCGGCATTCACCAGCCTCTCCACCGAAGTGGCGGTGTAGGGCGGCTTGTAGCCCTCCAGGATCCGCGACGCCGCCATGCTCGGCACGCCCCTTACGCAGAACAGATCCTTAACCGCCACGGGTACGCCACCGAGGGGACCATCGCTTGGCTCCGGCGCCTCCGGCGCCACCCACAGGTAGGAGCCGAGGTCGTCGGCCTCGGCGCGCTGACGGTAGAAGTCGAACAGCTCGCCCGCGGACAGGTCTCTCGCGCGTACGCGTGCGCCGGCCTCGGCCGCTGTGAGATCGAGCAGATCGCTCATGCGCCCGGGCTGGGTACTCGAAAGCCGCTGTCGGACGCGTCGGGCGCGGGCTCGAGGATCTGCTCGCGCGGCCAGCTCGGACGGGGCTTGTCCTCACGCAGGACGTTCTCCAGCGGTACGACATGCGACGTCGGCTCGACCCCCTCGAGGTCGAGCTCCCCGATCTTCTCGATGTGGTCGAGCACCGCCGACAGCTCGGCGGACATGCGCTCGACCTCTTCGTCGGTGAGCTTCAGCCGCGCTAGGCGGGCAACGTGGAGCACCTGATCGCGATCGATCATCGAATGGGCGATTTTAGGGAGCGGCGCGGAGCGGGCCGGATTCAGCCGGCGATCGGATCGCCGTGGATCATCAGCGTGGACTCCTCGTCGATGAGCGCGAACATCGGCGTGCACGCCTCCGAAGTGAGCGCGAGCTCGGCGGCGGCCTCGGCATCCTCCATCGTTCTCCACCAGATGATGTCGATCCAGCGGTCGCCCTCTTTGTCGTAAGAGAGCTCCCGGGAGATAAAGCCCGGCTGGCTCCCCGCCCAGTCGGAGACCGCGCCGGCGCTCGCGAGGAGGTCCTCGCGCGTCGCGCCGCCGCGCAGCTTGAAGACCACCAGCTCGAGCACCCGGTCTGCCACGTCCCTCCTTTCTAACGGCAATAGGATGCCGCGCGATGAGTCCGGACCGGGCGGAGAGGCTCGTCGTGTTCACGATGAGGTTCCTGGCGGCGTCGTTTGCCGTCGTGGGCATCCTGTTCATCGTCACGCCCAACGGCGTGATCGGGCGCATCGACGACGTGGGCAACTGGATCGGCAGCTTCCCGGCTGGCCCGCGCAGCGAGGAGAAGCTGTGGCTCTCGCTCGGATTCGCCTACATGGTGGTGATCACCGGCATCGCGCTGCTGATCTCCACCGACGTGGGGCGCTACCGGCCGTTCCTGCTCGTGCTGGCGGCCGGGAAGGCGGCGTCTTCGCTCGCCACCGGCGCGTTCTTCGCGTTCCACTCGAACGTCTTCATCTATCTCCTGAACTTCATCGTGGACGGCTCGCTCGTGTTCGTGGCGGTGGGGTGCTGGGTCATCTCCGCGCCGCTCGAGCGGCACGTGCCCACCTGAAGGGACGCCGCGGGCCTGCGGGCGCCGGAGCTGCGCACGTTCCGCGCCTTCTGTGAGGCGCTGCTGCCGGGCGGCGGGTCGCTGCCAGGCGCCGAGGAGGTGGGCGTGGCGGTCCCTGTGTCGGATTTCCTCGCGCAGGCGCCCAGCCAGGCGCGCATGCTGGTGCGCGTGGGGCTGCGCGTGCTCGAGTGGACGTCGTTCCCGCGCCGCTTTTCCCGTATGTCGCCGGAGCGACGGGCGAAGCATCTCCAGCGACTCGAGGGCAACCGCGTGGGGCTGATGCGCGACCTGTTCCTGCTGCTGAAGACGCTCGCCGGCGTGGGCTACACGCGCGATGCGCGCGTGCAGGCGGCCATGGGCGTGGAGGCGCGCTGCGCGCTCGACGGCGGCGCGCCGTACGAGGCGCCGCGGCTGGACCCGGAGGCCATGCGCGCACCCGACGACGTAGAGCGCTGCGATGTCGTAGTCGTCGGCTCCGGCGCGGGCGGCGCGGCGGCGGCGCGGGCGCTCAGCGAGGCGGGGCTGTCGGTGATCGTGGTCGAGGATGGCGGCTACCACGACGCCTCCACCTACTCGACCGATCCGATCGAGGCGCTGCCCAACCTCTACCGCGACGCCGGCATGACCGTGTGCGAGGGGCGCCCGACCATCCCGCTGCCCGTGGGCCGGTGCGTGGGCGGCACCACGGTGATCAACTCGGGTACCTGCTTCCGGGGGCCCGCGGACGTGCTCGCCGGTTGGCGCGAGCGCTTCGGCATCCCCTGGGCCACCGAGCTGGATGGCGAGTTCGAGGAGGTGGAGCGGGCGCTCGCCGTCAAGCGACTGCCGCCCGGCCGCGTAGGCCGCAACGCCGAGCTGTGCCGAATAGGCGCGGAGGCGCTGGGCGTGTCCAACGGGCCGATCGCGCGCAATGCGGGCGACGTGGTGTGCTGCGCCACCTGCCCCACCGGGTGCGCGCTGGACGCCAAGCGGGCCATGCACGTGTCCGAGCTGCCGCGTGCGGTGGCGGCGGGCTGCCGCATTCGCGCGCGGGCGCGGGTGCGGAGCGTGATCGTAGAGGGCGGTCGGGCGGTCGGGGTCCGCTGCGCAGGCGGCTACGAGGTGCGCGCTCGGGCGGTGCTGCTCGCGGGCGGTGCGCTTGGAACGCCCGAACTGCTGCTCTCCCAGGGGCTCGCCAACTCCTCTGGGCTCGTGGGCCGGCACCTCCGGATCCACCCGGCGTGCTGGGTTGGCGCCTCGTTCGACGAGCCCGTTCGCGGCTGGGACGGCGTGATGCAGAGCTGGGCAGTGGACGAGTGGAACGACCGTGGCCTGTTCCTCGAAGCCACCTTCACGCCGCTCTCATTCGGCTCGCAATGGCTGCCCGGGTCGGGCGCGGCGTACATGCGGGCGCTCGAGCGATATGGGCACGTGGCCGTGATCGGGGTGCACCTGTCCGACCGCTCCGAGGGCCGCGTGGCGCTGCGCGGGCGGCGCTCGCGGATCACCTACCGGCTGACGCATGACGACGCCGACGCTCTCCGCTTCGGCATCGCGCGAGCCGCGGACGTGCACTTCGCCGCGGGCGCGCGCGAGGTGTACCCGCAGGCCGGCCGGGTCACGGTGCTGAAGCCGGGCGAGCAGGTGCGCAAGATCGAGCAGGGACGCTTCCGGCTCGGTGAGATGCGGCTCGAGGCCTTCCACCCGATGGGCACCGCGCGGATGGGCTCCGATCCGCGCAACTCGGTGGTGTCGCCGTCCGGCGAGACCCACGACGTGCCGGGCCTGTGGGTGGCCGATGCGAGCCTCTTCCCCACCTCCCTGCGGGTGAACCCGATGGTGACGATCATGGCCTTCGCGCGGCGGATCGCCTCCACGCTCGCCGCCGAGCTGGCGTAGCGGTGCGCGTTCTCCTGTCCGACGGGTCGGGGCTCACCTCGCGCCAGGTGGCCACGCGACTGGCTCTGGCCGGCCACACAGTGGAGTCGCTCTCGCCGGATCCGTTCTGCCTCACCCGCTTCACGCGGCATGTGAAGCGCGTGCACAGCGTGCCGGCGTATGGGCTCGATCCGCTCGGCTGGCTGGAGGCCGCCCTTCGCGTGTTGCGCGCCGGCCGCCATGACGTGCTCCTCCCCACCCAGGAGCAGGCCGCCCTTCTCGCCCGCGAGGCCGACTCTGTGCGCTCGCTCGGCGTGGGCCTCGCCGTGCCACCGTTCGACAGCGTGCTGCGGGTCCAGGACAAGCTGTCGGCGTTCGAGACGCTTCGGTCTGTCGGCCTCCCCCAGCCGCCGGGGTTCGTGGCGCGGACCGCCGACGAGCTGGCCGGGGCGGCCGTGCCGTCGTTCGTGAAGGCCCCGATCGGCACGGCCACCGCCGGGGTCGTCCACATACATGACCGGGCGGAGCTCGCCTCGATCGGCCTCGACGGCGGGGTGCTCGTGCAGGAGCCCGCGGCCGGTCCGCTCCTGATGGTCCAGGCGCTGTTCGATCGCGGGCAGCTCGTGGCGTGGCACGCCAACCTGCGCCTGCGCGAGGGCGTTCGCGGCGGCGCGAGCCACAAGGAGAGCGTTGCCGTGCCGCTGGTGGGCGAGCACCTGGCCCAGCTGGGCGACGCGCTCGACTGGCACGGCGCGCTGTCGCTCGACGCGATCGTGACGGCCGACGGTCCTTGCTACATCGACGTGAACCCGAGGCTGGTCGAGCCCGGCAATGCCTGGCACTCGGGCACGGACCTCGTGGGCACGATGCTCGAACTGTCCCTCGGCCGAAGCGTCGAGCCGCTGCCGCCCGGCCGGCCCGAGGTGCGCACCCACCAGACGCTCCTCGCTCTGCTGGGCGCGGCCCAGCGCGGGGCCGGCCGCCGCGGCATCGTCCGGGAGCTCCGCCTCGCGCGCAGCGGCCGGGGCGACTACACCGGGAGCGTCGAGGAGCTCACCCCGCTGAGCGGTGACCCGCCGACGGCGGCGCTGCTCACCGGCGTGGGCACGGCTCTTGTGGCGCGACCTTCGACCTGGGAGTGGTTCTCGTCCGGCTCGGTTGAGGCCTACGCGCTCACGCCTGCGGCGTGGCGGACTGTCCGGGGCTGACGGGCGCGGGCGCCGGATCGTTCTTGTACGCGGTCCCATCGCGCTCGGCGCGGACCGCCAGCGACGCCCCGAAGCCGAGCACCCCGAGGGCGATGAAGGCGAGCCAGGGACCGGACTTGATGGTCGTTACCTGGTCGTCACCCGGCTGATTGCCCAGCCGGTACAGCACGAGCAGCGCCCCCACGGCGGCGAGGATGGCCGCAATTGCGCTGGGCGTGAGCCAGGTGTCGTAGCGCTTGCCGGCCACGCGCAGGACGGCCGCGGTCGCCGCGGCGAACGCCGCCCCAAGGAGGACGATGAGCTCGAGCCGATCGATGGCCCGGCGCTCGCGCCAGATGTTGTGCTCGTCTGCCTGAGCGGTCTGGCCGGCCTGCTCCTCGATGTTGCGAGCCACGTCGCCGTCGAGCGCCCCCTGCGGGGTCACCTGATGCTGGATCTGCCGCGCCTCGTTGCCCTGCACGGTGCTGTACCAGTCCACCGCGGTGGTGAACAGCAGGGCGAGGGCCGCAATCCAGGCGATTGCGTCGCCAATCGTGAGGCGCTCGAAGGTCACACGCCCTCTCCCCGCGGGGCCGGGAGCGCGGCGACTTCGACACGCGAGGGCCCGCGGCGCTCGTCGCGCTGGGAGAGCAGGGCCGACACGGCGAGGCCGAGCGAGGCGCCCGCGGCGATCCACACACCCGCGGCTCTGTCTGTTGGGCCGGGGCCGAGGTCGGGCGGCCAGATCAGCCTCACGAGCGTGAGGATCGAGGCCAGGATGCCGCCAAGCGAAACGAACACGATGCTGGCTATGGGTATGGCTCCGGATGACTGAGTGGCGGTTGCGATCACCGAGGCGACGGCAAGCGCGCCGACCAGGAGCAGGATCACGTCGTTCACCGCCAGCGCCTGCCATGCGTTGAGGCTGCGTAGCCAGAACGAGGGCACGTTGGCTTCAGCAGGCGAACGCGGCGGCTGAACCCGATACCACGGCAGCCACAACGACACGACCAGCGCCACTCCACACAGGCCGACCGCCCAGTCGGCCGGCGCCACCCTCCTCAGGCTCACGCCGGGCAGGCTACCGCTGTCAGGCCACTGCGCGAGCCGCTAACTGGAGGCGGGCCGCCTTCACGGTGTTCGCGAGCAGCATCGCGATCGTCATCGGGCCGACCCCGCCCGGCACGGGCGTGATGGCGGCCGCCTTGTCCCTCACGGCGTCGAAGTCCACGTCGCCCACGAGCCCGTCGTCGGTGCGGTGAATGCCCACGTCGATCACGATCGCCCCCTCGCGAACGTGCTCGGCGGTGACCAGCTTCGGCACGCCCACCGCGGCCACGAGCACATCCGCGCGGCTGCACACCGAGGCGAGGTCGCGCGTCTTCGAGTGGCACTGCGTGACCGTCGCGTTGGCCGCCAGGAGCAGCGCCGCCACCGGCTTCCCCACCAGCTTCGAGCGCCCGAGCACCACGGCCTCGGCGCCCTGCAGCTCCGCACCGGCCACCTCCAACAGCTCCATCACACCGGCGGGCGTGCACGGCACGAGCCCCTCGAGGCCCTGGAACAGGCGCCCCGCGCTCAGCGGCGTGAGGCCGTCCACGTCCTTCAGCGGATCGATCAGCGCGGTCATCGCGTCGCCGTCGATCTGGTCGGGCACCGGCAGCTGCAGCAGGATGCCGCTCACTGCCTCGTCCTCGTTGAGGGAGGCGATCAGGTCGGCCAGCTCGGCCTGTGTGGTCTCTGCGGGCAGCTCGTGGTGCACCGACGAGATGCCCACCTCCTCGGACGCCTTGCGCTTGTTGCTCACGTAGATGTGCGAGGCGGGATCGTCGCCCACCAGCACCGTGGCGAGCGCCGGGCTGTAGCCGTGCTCGGCAACGAACTCCTCGACCTCCTTGGCCACGCGCGCGCGAACGTCGGCCGCGACGGCCTTCCCATCGATGATCTGGGTCATCTCACCTCTTCTTCAGGGGTTCCGGTCAAGAAACGGGTGCGAAAACCAAGTTCAGCAAGAACGCAGGGTCGAAGACATGCAAGGCATGTCGAGACCCGAGGACGCTGCTGAGCGCAGGTTTGCAGCCTCACCGTTTCTTGAGCGGGGCGTAGTCAGACATCAGCTTCTTCTCGGCGCCGTCTCCCGCGAAGCGCACCACCACTATGCCGCCTGGCTCCACGCCGACGACGACTCCCTCGCCGAAGCTCGCGTGCACCACGTCGTCACCGAGCGAGAACGACGCGCCGGGGCGCGGCTCCGGGCGCGACGCCGGCTGGTCGTCCCAGCGATAGGAGAACTGGTACGGGCGCTTCGGCGGAGGCTGCTCCTCGCGGTCGGTGAGCTCCACCGGAATCTCGTCGAGGAAGCGGCTGGGCAGGTTCCAGTCCCGCCCGCCGAACAGGCTGCGCGAGCGCGCGAACGACAGGTACAGCTGCTGCTTCGCGCGCGTGATGCCGACATAGCAGAGGCGGCGCTCCTCCTCGAGGTCGCCCGACTCCACCGCCCGGCTGTGCGGGAACACGCCCTCCTCGCAGCCGATGATGAACACCACGGGAAACTCGAGCCCCTTGGCGTTGTGCAGGGTCATCAGCGTAACGATGCCCTCGTCGTCGCGCAGCGAGTCCTGGTCCGAGAACAGGGCGATCTGCTGGAGGAACTCCTCCAGGGACGGCTCCTCGGCGGACGCGTCGTACTCGCGCCCCACGCCAACGAGCTCCTCGAGGTTCTCGATCCTTCCCTGAGCCTCGATGGTGCGCTCGGCTCGCAGCGCCTCGAGATATCCGCTCTCGTCGAGCGTTTCCTGCAGCAGCTGACCCACCGAGGCGGTCTCGTGCCGCTCGCGCAGCCGCTCCATCACCGACATGAACCGGTCGACCGCCTTCACCGCCGCCGCGCCCAGCCCGGGCACCTCCTGCGGGCGCGCGGCAACGTCCCACACCGCCTCGCCGATCGTGTTCGCGTAGCCGACGATCCGCGCCTGCGACGTGTTGCCGATCCCGCGCCGCGGCGAGTTGACGACGCGCTGGAACGCGACCACGTCCTGCGGGTTCACGAGCAGCGTCAGGTAAGCCATCGCGTCCTTGATCTCGGCGCGCTCGTAGAACTTGGTGCCGCCGATCACCTGGTACGGCAGCTTGTAGCGCGTGAGCATGTCCTCCAGCACGCGCGACTGCGCGTTGGTCCTGTAGAAG
>JBKPDA010000133.1:0-7979 GCA_046727635.1 Actinomycetota bacterium
TACCCGCCGCTGGCGGTGCCGCTGATCGGCCTGCCACAGCTGGTGAAGCTGGGCTCGTACAAGCTCGGCTTCGGGCTGATCGAGCTCGCCTTTGGCTTGGCGCTGGTGGCGCTCTGCGCCGAGGCGGCACAGCGCACCGGCGGTGACCCGAGGCGTGCCGCGCTGGGCGTGGCGGTCACGCCGCTGCTTGTCGGTGCGCTCGCGCGTGGCTACTTCGACCTCGCGCCGATCGCGCTGACGATGGCGGCGGTGGTGGCGATCCTGTCATCGCGGACCAAGCTCGGGTTCGGGCTACTCGGGGCGGCGGTGATGACCAAGGGCTTTCCGCTCGTGGTCGCGCCGGTGGCGATCGCCTGGCTGTTGGGGCAGGGCGAGCGCCGCCGGGCGCTCGAGGGCACGGCCGTGCTGGCGGCCGCTGTGGGCGTGCTCGGCGCGACGGTACTGGCGCTGTCGCCGCACGGGGCCTGGCACGCGATCCACTATCAGACCGCCCGACCCCTCGAGATCGAGAGCACGCCGGCGTCGTTCCTTTACGTCTGGGACTGGATCACCGGTTACCACGGCAGCACGTTGGGCAGCTATGGCTCGATCAACATCGCGCACCGCGGGTCCGGTGCCGTCACGCTGATCTTCGGGCTGGCGCTGCTCACCGTCCTGGCGCTGCTCACGTACCGCGCGGGGCGCGACCGCGGTCCGCGCACGCTGGTGGTGGCCGGCCTCGCCGCCGTCGCGGCCTTCGCCGCGTTCGGCAAGGTGTTCTCCCCTCAGTACGTGGTCTGGCTGGCGCCGCTGCTGGGTCTGGGCCTTGCCTGGGGAGAGTGGTGGCTGGCGGGTCTGAGCGCCGCCGCGATGATCCTGACCAGGATCGAGTTCCCTTCGCACTTCGACGATCTGGTGCAGCGGCAGACCTGGGTCGCGCTCGTGATCGTGGAGCGAAACCTCTTCGTCGTGGTGATCGTCGGGATCTGCATGTGGTGGCTCTGGAGCGCGTCTCAGAGGGCCAAGATGCCGGGCAAGTAGAAGGGGTGGCTGGCTCAGAAGGTCACTGGTACCATCGAAAACGGGCCTTCAAAGGAGGGTTCATGGAAGCCGCCACGAAGCGGCTTCCCACCGTTGTAGAGCGGCGGCGGCAGCCCGCCCTTAGGCCTAGAGGAGGCAAGCTCGACCGTGTGCGGCATTGTCGGATACGTCGGCCGTAGGCCGTGTCGTGAGCTCTTGATGCGCGGGCTCGAGCGGCTCGAGTACCGCGGCTACGACTCGGCGGGCCTGTCTCTGGTCACCGACGGCCACGTGGAGTCCGTGCGCGCGGTCGGGAACCTCTCCTTCCTGCGCGAGGCGGTGGCGGCCAAGGCACGCGCCGACCGAGGCGGAGTCGCCACGGTGGCCAGCGAGCCCACCACCGGCATCGGCCACACGCGCTGGGCCACTCACGGCCGCGTGTCGGAGGCCAACGCGCACCCGCACTTCGACACCGAGGACCGCATCCATATCGTGCTGAACGGCATCGTGGAGAACCACGTGTCGCTGCGCGAGCGGCTACAGGCGGAGGGCGCGGAGTTCACCTCGGAGACCGACGCCGAGGTGGTTGCCCACCTGATCTCGAGCCACTACGAGGGCGACCTCGTTGAGGCCGTGCGCGCCGCCTACGCCGAGCTGCGCGGCCACTACGCGTTCGTAGCGATGACCGCCGACGAGCCCGAGGTGCTCGTGGGCGCGCGCAAGGAGTGCCCGCTCGTGGTGGGTGTTGGCGAGAACGAGGCGTTCATCGCCTCGGCCGTGCCGGCGTTCCTGTCCGAGACGCGCACCGTCCAGTTCCTGAACGACGACGAGATCGTCGTGCTGAAGCCCGAGGGCACGCGCTTCCTCGAGGCCTCCGGCGCGGCGCTCGACCGCGAGACCACCCACATCGACTGGGACGAGACGGCCGCCGAGAAGGGCGGCTTCGAGACGTTCATGCTCAAGGAGATCCACGAGCAGGCCGACGCCGTGGCGGAGACGATCTTCGACCGCGTGCCGGGCGACGTCGTGGAGCTCGACGACTTTGGGCTCACCGACGATGAGCTGCGCCGCGTCCGACGGATCGCCGTAGTGGCGTGCGGCACCTCGTACCACGCGGGCCTGGTCGGCCGCTATGCGATCGAGGAGTGGGCGCGCGTGCCGGTGGAGCTGGACATCGCGTCCGAGTACCGCTACCGCAACCCCGTGATCGATGAGCGCGATCTGGTGATCGGCATCACGCAGTCAGGCGAGACGGCCGACACGCTGGCAGCGATGCGGCTTGCCCGCCAGCGCGGGGCCCACGTCGTGAGCATCACGAACGTGATGGGCAGCCAGGCCACGCGCGACGCACACGGCGTGCTGTTCACCCGCGCGGGGCTCGAGGTGTCGGTGGCGGCCACCAAGACGTTCGTCTCGCAGGCGGTGGTGATGTACCTGCTCGGGCTCAAGCTCGCCCAGGTGCGCGGCACGCTCCCGCCCGAGCGGATTGCCGAGCTGGCCGCCGAGGTGAAGCAGCTGCCCCACGCGATCAGCGAGCTGCTCGCCACGATCGACGAGCCGATCAAGAAGATCGCCAACCACTGGGCCGACGCCGGCTTCTTCCTCTACCTCGGCCGGCACGTGGGCCTGCCCGTGTGCCTCGAGGGAGCGCTGAAGCTCAAGGAGATCTCCTACATCCCCACGGACGCCTACGCGGCCGGCGAGATGAAGCACGGCCCGATCGCGCTGCTCGACGAGCGCACGCCCGTGGTGTGTGTGGCCACCACGTCGCCCGTGCTCGACAAGGTGCTCTCGAACATCGCCGAGGTGCGAGCCCGCGGCGCCCACGTGATTGCCGTCGCAACCGAGGGCGACGATGAGGTCGAGAAGCACGCCGAGGAGGTCGTCCGCGTGCCCAAGACGGACTGGCTGCTCCAGCCCGTGCTCGCGATCATCCCGCTGCAGCTGCTCGCCTACCACATCGCCCGCGCGCGCGGTCTCAACGTGGACCAGCCGCGCAATCTCGCGAAGACCGTCACCGTCGAGTAACCGGGTAGGTGTAAAGCCGTACCCTCCGCTCCATGAGCGGAATCGGGTTGGACCTCCTCGAGATCGAGCGGCTCGAGCGCGCCCTGGCGCGCCGGCCCAGGTTGGCGCAGCGGCTGTTCAGCGAGGACGAGCTGGCATACGCGGCCCGGCACGGGCGGCCCGGGCGGCACCTGGCAGCGCGCTTCTGCGCGAAGGAGGCGGTGGCCAAGGCGCTCGGCATGGAGGGTTGGAGCTTCCGCGAGGTGGAGGTGGTGGCCACCGGCGGCGCGCCCGCACTGCGGCTGAGCGGCGCGGTGGCCGAGCGGGCGCGGCAGCTCGGCGCCGACCCCGTGATCTCGCTCACCCACACCGACACGACTGCGGGCGCGGTAGCCATACTGCGATGAGCCTGCCGGACTGGCTCGACCCCCTCTACGAGGCGGCGGAGATGCGCGCCGTGGACGCCTGGGCGATCCAGGAGCAGGGCGTGCCGTCGCTCGACCTGATGGAGCGCGCCGGGATCGGCCTGGCGCGCGCCACCGCCGGCGTGGCCGCCGCCGGGGCGATTCGCGTGGTGATCGGCAAGGGCAACAACGGCGGCGACGGGCTGGTGGCGGCGCGCATCCTGCGCGAGGACGGCCACGAGGTGGACGTGCTCAGCGTGGCGCCGGTCGAGGAGCTCGTCGGCGACCCGTTGGCCAACCTCGAGCGCTTGCCGGGCGAGCCGCCGAGTGCCTTCGAGGCGGGGTTGCTCGAAGGCTCGGGCGCCGTGGTGGACGCGCTGCTCGGCACCGGCTTCTCGGGCGAGCCTCGCGAGCCGCTGGCGGGCGCGATCCGGGCGATCAACGCGCAGGACGCGCCGGTGGTGGCCTGCGACGTGCCCTCGGGCGTGGACGCCTCCACGGGCGAGTCGCACGGAGACGCGGTCCGCGCACTGGTCACCGCCACCTTCCACGGCTCGAAGCTGGGGCTGCACATCGACCCGGGCAAGACGCTCGCCGGCCAGGTGGACGTCATTGACATCGGGGTGCCCCGGGGCGCGCCGGAGCCGGCCACGGGAGGGCTGATCTCGGAGCGCGTGCTCGAGCTCGTGCCCTCACGCGGGCGGGTCGGGACGAAGTTCAGCTCCGGCACGGTGGTGGTAGTAGGCGGCGCCCACGGTCTCACCGGTGCGCCCACGATGGCGGCCCTCGCCGCGCAGCGCACCGGCGCGGGCTACGTGCAGGTGGCGGTGCCCCGCAGCGTGCAGCTCGTGTTCGAGCTGAAGCTGCTCGAGGCGATGACCCGGGCGCTGCCCGACGACGACGGCGCCCACATACCGGCCGGCGTGGGCGGCGTGGTGGAGCTCGCGGAGCGCGCGGGAGCGCTGGCACTGGGTCCCGGCATCGGCCGCAGCGACGGGGCGCTCGAGTTCGCGCGCGAGGTGGCCCGGCGGGTGGAGAAGCCGCTCTTGATCGACGCGGACGGGCTGAACGCGCACGCTGGGCGGCTCGACCTGCTCGCCGGCAGGCCCGGACCCACCGTGCTGACCCCGCACGCCGGGGAGCTGGCGCGCCTGCTCGGAACCGACTCGGGGGAAGTCGACGCCCACCGGCTGGCTTCCGCCCGAGCGGCCGCGGAGCAGAGCGGCTGCGTGGTGGTGCTGAAGGGCGACGACTCGATCGTGGCGGCGCCCGGTGGGCCGGTGGCGATCAGCCCCGGCGCCACCCCTGCGCTCGCCACAGCCGGGACGGGCGACGTGCTGTCGGGGATCGTGGCCACATTCATGGCCAAGGGCCTGAGCGCGTTCGAGGCGGCGGCCGCCGGCGTGCTCGCCCACGCCCGAGCCGGGCAGGCGGCGGCGGCGCGCCACGGCGTGAACCACACGGTGGCCGGCGACGTAATCGAGGCGCTGCCAGAGGCGCTGCGATGACGGTGGAGCGCGCGCTGGCGCGCATCGACCTCGGCGCCGTGGAGCGCAACTGCGCGCACCTGCGCTCACTGCTTCGGGGCGGGGCGGAGCTGTGTGCGGTTGTGAAGGCCGACGCGTACGGCCACGGCGACGTCTGGTGCGCCAAGGCCGCTCTGGCGGGCGGCGCCACGTGGCTGGCGGTGGCCACGGCCGCGGAGGCCGAGGCACTGCGCCGCCACGGCATCGCCTCCCGGATCCTCGTGATGGGCGCGCTCACGCACGAGGAGGCTCGGCTGGCGGTGGAGTCGATGGCCGACATCGTGATCTGGGACGAGGGCTTCGCCCGCTCGCTCGGCGACCTCCGCCCATCCGGCGCCGCCCGCGTGCGTGTGCATGTGAAGCTCGACACCGGCATGGGCCGCCTAGGCACGAAGGACCGCGACCTGGCGCTCGCGCTCGCCAACCTGGCGGCCACCGACGAGCGGCTTGAGCTGGTGGGGGCGATGACCCACTTTGCTACGGCTGACGTGGAGGATGACGAGCACTTTGCGGCCCAGCTGGCGGCCTTCACGCCCTTCGCCGACGAGCTGAAGCGCGCCCACCCGAAGCTGGTCGTGCACGCTGCCAACTGCGCCGCCGCCTACCGCGATCGGGCGGCCCACTTCGACCTGGTGCGCTGCGGCATCGGCATCTACGGCCTCGACCCGTTCGGCGAAGACCCGAGCGTCCGCGGGCTCGAGCCGGCACTGTCGCTGGAGTCGTACGTGGCCGTGGTGAAGCGCTTCGAGGCGGGCGAGAGCGCCGGCTACGGCCGCACCTGGCGCGCGGAGCGGCCCACGTCGATCGGCACGGTCCCGATCGGCTACGGCGACGGCTGGCGGCGCTCGCTGTCCAACAACTGCGAGGTGCTCGTCCGCGGTCGCCGCCACCCGGTGGTGGGCACGATCAGCATGGACAACCTCACGATCGACCTCGGGCCGGACACGGCGGTCGAGCCGGGTGAGCCGGTCGTGCTGATCGGCGCGCAGGGCCGCGAGCGGATCGGCTGCGAAGAGGTGGCCAGACGGCTCGGAACGATCAACTACGAGATCACCTGCGGACTGAGCCCGCGCGTGCGCAGGCAGTGGCTGGGGTCTCGCTGACCACGCTGGACGAGCGGCTCAGCGCCGAGCCGGCCGTAGCGGCGGTGTGCGAGGCGCTGGCCGGCGAGGAGGCCTGGATCGTGGGTGGCAGCGTGCGCGACGCGTTGCTCGGCCGCCCGATCAGCGACGTGGACGTGGCAGTGCGGGGCGAGCCGGAGCGGGCGGCGAAGGCCGTGGCCAAGGCCATCGGCGGCCCGGCCTTTCAGTTGTCCGAGGCGTTCGGCGGCTGGCGAGCGATCCATCCCGACCGCGCGTGGGTCTGCGACATCACCGCCCTCCACGGCGACGGCATCGAGGCCGACCTGGCCCGACGCGACTTCACGATGAACGCGATCGCCGTCCCGGTGGAGGGCGGCGAGGCGCTGGATCCCCACGGCGGGGCCGAGGATCTCGCCGCAGGCGTGATCCGCGTGATCGGGGGCCCGACCGTTGAGCAATCCTCGTACGCGGACGACCCGCTGAGGCCGCTGCGCCTCGTGCGCCTGGCCACCGAGCTGGACCTGGAGCCCGATCCCGACAGCGAGCGCCTGACGCGCGAGGCCGCTCCGCAGGTGGCGGAGGCGGCGGCGGAGCGCGTCTGGGCGGAGCTGCGCCGCCTCGTGACCGCCGATCGCGTGATCGAGGGGCTGGAGCTGGCCGACCGCCTCGGAATCACGGCGGTGGTGCTGCCCGAGCTGAGCGAGCTGCGGGGCGTGGAGCAGAGCCACTTCCACCACCTCGACGTGCACGACCACACGCTCGAGGTGCTGCGCCAGGAGCTCTACCTGGAGTCGAACCTGGAGGCCGTTTTCGGCGACCTCGCCGAGCCGCTGGATGAGATCCTGCATGAGCCGCTCGCCGACGAGCTCGACCGCTGGCAGGCGCTGCGCTTCGGGGCTCTGCTCCACGACATGGGCAAGCCGGCCACGCGCGGCGTGCGCCCCGACGGACGGGTGACGTTTATGGGCCACGACAAGCTGGGCGCCGAGATGGTGGGGGAGGTCTGCCGCCGGTTGCGCGCGAGCGAGAAGCTGCGCCAGTTCCTGGCCGGCCTCACCCGGAACCACCTGGTGCTCGGCTTTCTCGTGCACGAGCGCCCGCTCGACCGGCGAATGGTCTATCGGTACCTCGAGCGCTGCCGGCCGGTGGAGGTGGAGGTGACGCTGCTGTCCTGCGCCGATCGCCTGGCTACGCGCGGGAAGAACGCCGAGGCCGCCATCGAGGCGCACCTGGACCTGGCGCGCGAGCTGATGGTGGAGGCGCTGCGCTGGCGGCGCGAGGGCCCGCCGGAGCCGCCAGTGCGAGGTGACGAGCTGGCGCAGGAACTGGGTATCACCCCTGGGCCTGAGCTCGGGTCGCTGCTCGAGCGTCTGAGGGAGGCCCGCTTCACCGGCGAGGCCACCACACCCGAGGAGGCGTTGGAGCTGGCGCGGAAAGTGCGGGAAGATCCGGCGGCATGATCGTCGACTGCGCCGTCTACGAGGACGGCAGGCGTCGCGAAGGGCGGCTGCCGCTGGAAGAGGCTCACGAGGCCGCTTCTCGGGATAACGCCTTCGTCTGGATCGGACTGCACGAGCCCTCGGGGGAAGAATTCGACGCGGTGGCGCGCGAGTTCGACCTCCACGCCCTCGCCGTCGAGGACGCGATTACAGCGCACCAGCGGCCCAAGCTCGAGATGTACGGCGACACGATGTTCATCGTGCTCAAGCCTGTCCGCTACGTGGACCACGAGGAGGTCGTGACCCTCGGAGAGATCATGCTCTTCGTCGGGCGCGACTTCATCATCTCCGTGCGCCACGGCGAGGTGAGCAACCTCAAATCCGTCCGGGAGCGGATCGAGGAGGAGCCCGAGGCGCTGCGGCGCGGGCCGAGCGGCGTCCTGCACGCGATCATCGACAAGGTGGTGGACGACTACTTCCCGGTGGTCGACGGCGTTGAGGTGGACATCGAGGAGGTGGAGC
>JBKPDA010000134.1:0-7090 GCA_046727635.1 Actinomycetota bacterium
AGGCCGCGGAGGAAGCGTTCGCCGCGCACAGCCGCGCGCGCGAGGCTTTGACCGGCCGCCTGTTCGGCGCGCGCTCGGCGGCCGAGCGGATCCTGTTGCGGCTCGAGCGGGCGCGCGACCTCGCTCGCAGCGCCGCCGACGACGCCGTTCGCGCGCGCCGCGAGCTGGACGTGATCGAGGAGACCGACGGCGCCGAGGCGCCCTCTCCGGACTCCGGCCCGGCCGCCCGGATCGCCGAGCTGGAGCAGGCGCTGGCGCAGCTCGAGACCGAGCGCGCCGCGGGGGTCGAGGCCGAGCTCTCGGAGCTTCGCGGCGAGGTGCGCACCGCTGAGGCGCGGCGTGACGAGCTCGAGGCCGTGGTGGAGCTCAGGCGCAAGGAGCTGGACGCGGTCGAGCGCGGCGCCACCGACGCCCGCGAGTGGAGGCGATCCGCCGAGCAGGCCGTCGAGGCCGCGCGCCGTGAAGCTGCGCGCGTGGGCGCCGAGCTGGCGGCGGTCAACCACTTCCTGCGGGCGGCGGGAACCGCGCCCGCGGGGGTGCGCTCGCTCGCGGAGGACGTGGGCGCCGAGGCCGGCTACGAGCTCGCCGTGGCCGCGGCGCTCGGGTCGCTGCTTCGGGCCGGTGTCGTATCCGATCTGCGCGAGGGTCACGCACTGCTCGACGCGGCGGGCTCCGAGGGCGGCAGCGCGCTGCTGCCGGCGGCCTGCGCCACTCCTTCGGCGGCTTCGCCCGCTCCGGGCGCCGAGCGCCTCTTCGACCGCCTCAGTCCCTCTCCGGCCGTCAGCGAACACGTCGGGCGCCTGCTCGCGGACACGTGGGTGGTCGAGTCCCTCGACGGGCTCTCACCCGACTTCCGGGGCGTGGCGGTCACCCGCTCGGGCCGGGTTCTCTTCGCCGCCACCGGCGAGCTGCGACAGGCGCCCGCCGGCGGCGAGGAGCGCGTGCTCGAGCAGATGGGGCGTCGCGAGCGGCTTGTGGAGGCTTCCGCCGCGGCGGCGCGCGACGAGCACGCGGCGGGGCAGGACCTGGAGCGGGCCACTGAAGCGGTCGCGAAGGCCGATGCCGCCCGCGATGGCGCCGAATCGTCGCTGCGGGGTGCGGCGCGGGACGCCGACGATGCGGCCGAAGCCACGCGCCGGTTGGAGCGTCGCATCGAGCTGCGCCGCGAGGCGCCGGCGGAGGGTGCGTTGGCGGTGCGTCACGCGGAGCTGGCTGCCGAGCTGCGCGCCGAGCATCGGCTGGCGGAGCAGATCGCGCGCGAGCGCGCCGAGCGCCGGCTCCGTGCCGAGGTGCTG
Source organism: Actinomycetota bacterium (assembly GCA_046727635.1). Lineage (GTDB taxonomy): Bacteria > Actinomycetota > Thermoleophilia > Solirubrobacterales > Thermoleophilaceae > JAICJR01. Next base: position 1,296 of record JBKPDA010000134.1, read on the forward strand.
CGCTCACGCATCGAGCGCCAGCAAGAACTGGCCGCAGCTGCGGAGCGCGCTGCCGCTGCCTTGGAGCAGGCCGGCGAAGCCGTCGCCGCTCGGCGTGACGCCCTAGCGGCAGAGCTGGAGGCCGACGAGGCGATCGGCGAGAGCACCGCCGCCGAGCTTCGCGCCTGCGCGCAGGAGGAGGCGGGGCTGCAGGAGCGTCTGCGGAAGGCGTCCGAGGCGGTCACCTCGGCGGAGGTGCGCGCCCAGCAGGTGCGCGACCGGGCCGCCGAGCAGACCGCCGAGCTCGAGCGAATCGCATCCAAGCTCGGCCTCGACCCGACGCCGGCCTCGGAGCCGCTCGGCGACGAGGCCCGCGCGGAGTTGGAGACGCGCGTCGAGCGCCTCGCCCGCCGGCGCGAGCAGCTCGGCCCGGTGAACCCGCTGGCCAAGCAGGAGTACGAGGAAGCCGTCCAGCACGTCGAGGACCTGGAGGCCCAGCGCCGCGATCTCGAGTCGGCGCTCGCCGAGCTGGAGGGCCTGATCCGCGACACCGACCGCCGGATTCGCGAGAGCTTCGAGGAGACCTTCGAGGCCGCCGCGCGGAACTTCGAGGAGGTCGTGCAGCACCTCTTCCCGGGCGGTCGCGGCCGCTTGCGGCTGGTCCACCCCTCGGGCCCGCGGCCGGTGATCGGCGGCGAGCAGGCCCCGGACGCGCCGGCTGCCACGCCCGAATCGGACGATGCGGCTCCCGAAGAGCCCGAGCGCGAGGACGAGCTCGCGGCCGAGGGCCCGGGCGTCGAGGTGGAGGTCACACCGGCCGGCAAGGCGATGAAGCGGCTGTCGCTCCTCTCGGGCGGCGAGAAGTCCCTCGTGGCGCTGGCGTTCCTGTTCGCGGTCTTCCTGGCCCGCCCGTGCCCGTTCTACATCCTCGACGAGGTGGAGGCCGCGCTCGACGACCTGAACATCGACCGCTTCCTGCAGCTCGTCGGCCGCTTCTCTGATCGGGCGCAGTTCATCGTGGTCACGCACCAGAAGCGCACGATGGACGCCGCCGATTGCCTCTACGGCGTAAGCATGGGCGGCGACGGCGTCTCCAAGGTCATCTCCCGCCGCCTGACGCCGGCCCGGGAGCCGTCCGAGGCCGAGCCGCCCGCCGCCGAGCCATCGGCGGAGGCCGCCGCCTAGATGATCAATTCCAAATTCTGGCACCCGAATTTGGAATCGATCATCTAGCGGCTCCGGCGCGCCGCGGCAGACCCCGCGCGCCCGCATCCCTATCCTCCGCGCCCGCATGGCGCGCACCTGGCGAGAGCTCTTCATCACCGGCGACGAGGCGCCCGAGACCGAGCCCGAGCAGGCCGAGCAGCGGCGGGGCTTCTTCCGCCGCCTGCGCGAGAACCTGTCGAAGACGCGCGAGGCGCTGGGCGCCGAGATTCAGGCGACGGTGTTCCAGAACCTCGACGACGAGTCGTGGGAGCGGCTCGAGGAGACGCTCATTTACGCGGACGTCGGCGCCGCCACCACGGCGAAGATCGTCGAGCGGCTCGAGACCGAGGCCGGCTCAGGCGAGCTCAGCGGCGGTGAGCAGCTCACGCGGCGTCTCACCGAGCTGCTCGCCGAGGTGGCCCGGGTCGGCGACGGCACCATCGATCTGCGCCACGAGCCAACGGTGATCCTCATGGTCGGCGTCAACGGCACCGGCAAGACCACGACCATCGGGAAGGTCGCCTGGCACCTCCAGCGGGAGCTGGGCAAGTCGGTGCTCCTCGCCGCCGGCGACACGTATCGCGCCGCCGCGGTGGAACAGCTCGCGGAGTGGGCCGAGCGCGCGGGCTGCGACATCGTGCGCGCGGCCCAAGGCTCCGACCCTGGCGCGGTCGCCTTCGACGCCATCGACGCGGCTCGTGCGCGCGGCCACGACGTGGTGATCTGCGACACGGCCGGCCGGCTCCATACTCAGGAGCACCTGATGGAGGAGCTGGCGAAGGTCCGCCGCGTGATCGAGAAGCAGATGCCCGACGCGCCGCACGAAACGCTCCTGACCATCGACGCCACCACCGGCCAGAACGGTCTCCGCCAGGCGCTCTTGTTTCGCGAGGCGGTGGACGTCTCGGGCATCGTGCTCACGAAGCTCGACGGCACCGCAAAGGGCGGCATCGCCCTCGCGATAGCGCAGGAGCTCGGCGTGCCGGTGAAGCTGATCGGGATTGGCGAGCAGTTGGAGGACCTGCGTCCGTTCGACCCGGACGACTTCGCGCGAGCCGTGATCGAGGCCTGAGCCGCGCCGGCGCGCGCCCGGCTCGCGCTCAGCCGCTACTTTGCCTGCATGTCGGGCTCGAACTACGACGACCGCACGCGGGTCATCCACGCCGGACTCCCGGAGGTCGAGCAGGGAGCGCCCTTCCTGCCAGGGCCAACCTTCGCCGCGCCCTACCACTTGAAAGGCGATCCGCACGAGGCGGACTTCGTCTACGGCCGGTACGGCAACCCCACCTGGAGCCGCTACGAAGAGGCGCTCGGTGAGCTCGAGGGCGGCGATGCGGTGCTGTTCGCCTCCGGCATGGCGGCGGTTAACGCTGCGCTGTTGCCCCGGCTTCATCCGGGCGACGCGCTCGTGCTGCCCTCGGACTGCTACCACGCAGTGCGGAAGCTCGCCGAGACGTTTCTCCGCGAGCGAGGAGTCGAGGTGCGGCTCGTGCCCACGTCCGACCCGACCTTCGCCGACGCAATCGACGGAGCGACGCTCGTCTGGCTCGAGACCCCGTCGAACCCGGGTCTCGAGGTCTGCGATCTGCGTGCGCTGATCGACCGCGCGCACGCCGCGGGTGCGCTCGTGGGGGTGGACAACACGTTCGCCACCCCACTCGGGCAACGGCCGCTCGAGCTCGGCGCGGACTTTGTGGTGGCAAGCGCCTCCAAGGAGCTCACCGGACACGCCGATCTCATCCTCGGCTACCTCGCCGCCCGCGACGGCGCCCTCGCCGACGAGCTCCGCGGCTGGCGCACGTTGAGCGGCTCGGTCCCAGGTCCATTCGAGGCGTGGCTGGCGCACCGTTCGCTCGCCACGCTGGGAGTCAGGTTCGAGGCCGCCTGCGCCACCGCTCTCGCGCTCGCCGAGCGTCTGGCCGCCCGCGACGACATCCAGGGACTCCGCTACCCCGGCTTGCCCAGCGATCCCGCATACGGGGTCGCGAGCCGCCAGATGACCCGTTTCGGCGCCATCGTCTGCTTCACCCTCGACAGCGCCGACCGGGCTGAGCGCTTCCTCGGCGAGTGCCGCATCCTCAAGGACGCCACGAGCTTCGGCGGCGTACACACGACCGCCGAGCGCCGGGCCCGCTGGGGCGGCGACGACGTACCCGACGGCTTCATCCGTCTGAGCGTGGGTTGCGAGGCCACGGCCGACGTGATCTCGGACATCGAGCGCGCGCTCGACGCCTCCGCCGTGGCAGTGGCCGGCCGCTAGCCTCCCTAGCCCATGTTCGACACGCTCTCCGAACGACTCCAAGCGGCGCTGTCCGACGTCCGCTCGCGCGGCACGCTCACCGAGGACGACATCAACAAGGCCATGCGCGCCATCCGCCTCGCGCTGCTGGAAGCGGACGTGAACCTGCAGGTGGTCAAGAGCTTCACCGCGAGCGTGAAGGAGCGCGCGCTTGGCGCCGACGTGCTCGGGTCGCTCAACCCCGGTCAGCAGGTGGTGAAGATCGTCAGCGACGAGCTGACCCAGCTGATGGGCGGCCCGGGACGCGACCTAGCGTTCGCCCCGTCCGGAACCACCGTGGTCCTGATGGCCGGGCTCCAGGGCTCGGGCAAGACCACGGCGTGCGCGAAGCTGGCGCGGCATCTGCGCGAGGAGCACAAGAAGGACGTGGCGCTCGCAGCCTGCGACGTCTACCGGCCCGCGGCGGTGGACCAGCTCGTGAAGGTCGGACAGCAGGCGGGAGCGACCGTCTATGAGCAGGGCACGAACCGCAACCCCGTCGACATCGCGGAGTGGGCGCTTGGGCAGGCCAAGGCCGAGAAGCGGGACGTCCTGATCGTCGACACCTCCGGTCGCCTCCACATCGACGCGGAGCTGATGGAGGAGCTCGCCCAGATCAAGAAGCGGACCAAGCCCCACGACGTGCTCCTGGTCGTGGACGCGATGACCGGTCAGGACGCGGTGAACGTGGCCGAGCAGTTCGCGCAGACGGCCAACTTCGACGGCGTCGTGCTCACGAAGCTCGACGGCGACGCTCGCGGCGGCGCCGCCCTATCGGTCAAGGCGGTCACCGGCAAGCCGATCCTGTACGCCTCCACCGGCGAGAAGCTCGACGCGTTCGAGCGCTTCCACCCCGACCGCATGTCGCAGCGCATTCTCGGGATGGGCGACGTAATGACTCTGGTCGAGAAGGCCGAGCGGCAGTTCGACGAGAAGCAGGCCGCCGACCTCGAGCGCAAGATCCGCCGCCAGGAGTTCACCTTCGACGACTTCCTCGATCAGCTGCACCAGATCCGTCGCATGGGACCGCTCAGCGGCCTGCTGAAGATGATCCCGGGAATGGGGGCGCAGCTGGGCAACATGAAGGTGGACGAGCGGGAGCTCGACCGTATTCAGGCCATCATCACCTCGATGACGGTCGAGGAGCGAGCCAACCCGGCGATCCTGAACGGCTCCCGCCGGCGGCGCATCGCCCAGGGCTCCGGCACGAACGTGAGCGCGGTGAACCAGCTCGTGAAGCAGTTCGGCCAGATGCAGAAGATGATGCGGCAGCTGTCGCAGGGAAAGATGCCATCCCTGTCGCAAGTGGCCCGGGGCCGCTAACGTTCTGCCCGCTCTTTCCAATGAGCGAGCGCTGTTCCCGTTGAACGAGCGCTTTTTTCTATGAACGAGGTGAACTGAGACTTGGCAGTACGAGTAAGGCTGACGCGCGTCGGAAGCCGCAAGAACCCGATCTGGCGCGTGGTGGTGGCGGACCAGCGTTCCCCGCGCGACGGGCGTGTGATCGAGACGATCGGGCGCTACAACGCGCAGGTGGAGCCATCGGAGATCGTGCTCAACGAGGAGCGGCTGCGGCACTGGCTCGACCGCGGGGCACAGCCCACCAACACCGTGAAGAAGCTCATGCGCGCCCAGGGCGTCTCGCTCGAGGGCGCCGGCGACGCGAGCTAGGTCCCGCGTGAAAGACCTCGTCGAGTACCTGGCCCGAGCGCTCGTCGACCATCCGGACTCGGTCTCCGTCGAGAGTTACGAAGAGGATGATGAGACGCTCGTCTTCGAGCTGTCGGTGGCTGAGGACGACGTCGGCAAGGTCATCGGCCGGGGCGGCAGGACGGTCAACGCGCTCCGATGCGTGCTGAGGGCGTGCGCGGCCAAGCAGGAGAAGCGGATCCTGCTCGACGTGGTGGATTGAGCACTCCGGAGCGCCGGGTCCCCGTCGGCCGGGTGGGACGGGCCCACGGCCGCGACGGCAGCTTCTACGTCGACAACCCGTCGCAGCCGCTGCCGGAGGGCGCGCTGGTGGTGGTGCGGGATCGCGAGCACCGCATCGAGCGCCGGGGTGGAACCGACGAGCGCCCGCTGATCCGTCTGAGCAGCGTGGACACCCGCGAGGCCGCCGCCGCGCTCAAGGGCGAGGCGCTCCTGGTCGCCGAGCGCGTGGCGCCGCTCGAGGAGGGTGAGTGGCTCGCGGAAGACCTCGTCGGCTGCGAGGTGCCGGGCATCGGCCGTGTGCTTCGCGTCGTCTCCGGCCCGTCCTGCGACCTGCTCGAGGTTGGACTGGATGAAGTGCTGATCCCATTCGTCTCCGACGCCGTGAAGCGCGTCGATCCCG
>JBKPDA010000135.1:0-8745 GCA_046727635.1 Actinomycetota bacterium
ACCGGACCCTTTGGCAAGACCCCTGGCGGTGTCTTCAACCGCGAGATGCCCGACTACAAGGGCCTCATCTACTTCGAAGATTCACCGCGCCGGATCCGAGCTGACTTGGGCGGCGAGACGATCGTCGACAGCACCCACGCGAAGCTGCTTCACGAGAGCGGGCTCCTGCCCGTCTACTACTTCCCCGAGGACGACCTCCGCACGGACCTGATGGAGCCCACCGACAAGTCGACCCGCTGCCCATGGAAGGGCGAGGCGTCCTACTGGTCGGTGCGCGTCGGCGACCAGGTGGCCGAGAGCGCCGTCTGGGGCTACCTGGATCCGATCGAGGACGCGCCGCCGATCGAGGGCTATCGCGCGCTCTACTGGAACTCGATGGACCAATGGTGGGAGGAGGACGAGCCCGCGATGGTGCACGCCCGCGATCCCTACCACCGGGTGGACGTCCTGGAGAGCTCGCGGCACGTGAAGATCAGGCTGAACGGAGACGTGCTCGCCGAGTCCACTCGCGCGCTTGCCCTGTTCGAGACCGGCCTACCCACGCGCTGGTACTTCCTCGAGGAGGACGTGGAGATGGAGCTTCTCGAGCCGACCGACACCAGCACCGGCTGTGCCTACAAGGGCTTCGCGTCTTACTGGAGGGTGGGCGAGGAGAACGACCTGGTCTGGACCTACCGCGACCCGCGCCGGGACGTGGCGCCGATCAAGGACCGGCTCGCGTTCTTCAACGAGCGGGTCGAGGTCGAGGTGGACGGAGAAGTGCAGGAAACGCCCGAGACGCAGTGGTCCAGGCGCTAGCTCTTCTTCTGATGCCCGCCGACGGCCACCGCGTGACGGTCGTTGCCTGACCCGTACACGTGGAAGGTCTTGCCGTCCTTCTCCTCGATCTTGAAGGCCTCGCCGGTGCGGTCGTTGCCCGACAGGTTCATGAACATCTGGTCGCGCTTGCCGCCGTCGATCTGCTTGTAGTCCTTGTGGTGGTCCACGGCCTTCCACGTCTCGCCCTTGGGGGGCGTGAGCGCGCTCGGGTCGGTGGGCACGCGCACCCACTGCTTCTTGCTGCCGGTGCCGTACACGTGGTAGGTCTTGCCGTCCTTGTGCTCGATCAGGAAGGCCTTGCCCTGGCGCGGTCCGGGCGCGAGTGAGACGTAGTAGCCGTTCCGCGGGCCGCTGAGGATGTCCGCATAGTCGCTGTGGCCCTCGACGGGACCCCAGGTCTCGCCCTTGGGCGGCTTCAGCGTCGTGTCGACCGTGCCCGTGGTCGAGCCGTCCGAGGTCGTCGTCGCGTCCGCTTTCTTGGCGGAGGCGAGCGTGGCGGCGAAGCTCTTGCCGCCGGTCGAGGCGCTCTTGGTCGTGCCGGACGTGGCGCCGGCCTGGCCCGAGCTGTTGTCGATGGGCTGGATCATCTGGGCGCGAGACGGAGACCGCTCAGTCTCGTACTCGGCAGCTCGGCCTGAGTCTTTAGCGCGCCTGGAGCGAACGCACGATCGCGCCCGCCTCGCGGGCGGCCTGCGGCGCGCCCGCCTTGGCCACCGCCACCAGCGTGAAGCTGTGCGTGCCGGCGGGCGCCACCACCATCGTCTCGACTGTGTTCGTCCGCGTGCGCGCGAACGTGTAGACGAGCGCGGGTCCGGTGGACAGCCGCACGGCGCGGGCGCTGAGCGGGCGGAAGTCGGCGAAGCGCTTGTGCAACTCGGCAGGGAGGCCCTTGGCGAGGCTGGCGAGCGAGCCCTTGAGCGCCGCGCTCTCGCGCACGGTTACGAGCGCGCTCTTGTCGCGCCGCTCGATGGCCACAGCGGTGGCGCCGGCGGCGGTGGCGTGCCAGCCGGTCGGGAAGTGCAGCGAGAACGCTCCGCCGGGCGCGGTGTAGGTGACGCCGGCCGGGGCGTGCGGCTTCGCGGAGCCGCTGCCCGAGGGCCACGCGAACAGCACGATCGACGCCACCGCGGCCGCCACGCAGAGCGCGGCGATCAGGTGACGCGGGCGGATGCGCGACGTCCGCGACGGGACGCCGGTGAGGAGGGCGACCGGATCGGCGGTGCTCATCGCAGCACCACGTACCCGAACGAGTAGGAGCCGTTGTCGGTGATCGGGCTCGTCGTGGTGTTGCAAGCACGCACCTGGAGCAGGTTGAGCGCTCCGCGCGCCGCCTCGGCCGTGAGGCCGTTCGGGAAGCTCGTGGGCACGTTGAGGATCACGTGATCGCCGCCCTGCATCCCGCTGACCGTGGCGGTCACGACCGTGCAGGTGTCGGCGGCGATTGTGCCCGGGGTGATGTTCGCGCTGCCCACCAAGGTGCCGCTGCCGGAGTCCGGTGCGGCGATGTCTGCGGCGGTGAGCGTGCCGTCCTGGATCTTCGCGCCGGTGACGGAGTTGGCCGCGAGGTCGGCGCTCGTGATCGTGCCGTCGAGGATCTTCGCGGAGGTCACGGCGTCGTCTGCGATGTCGCTCGTGTTCACCTGGCCGGTGCCGATGTTCGACGAGGCCACCGCGTTGGGGCCGAGCTTCGCGTTCGTCACCGAGTCGTCGGCCAGCTGCGTGGTGTCGATCGCGCCGCTCGCGATCTTGCTGCCGCTGATCGCTCCGTTCGCAATGTCGATGCCCGCGATGCTCAGGTCGAGGATCGTGCCGCTGTCCACCGAGCCGGTGGCGAGCTGGCCGTTGCCGATCGCGCCCGAGGCCAGGTCGGCCCCGGCAATCGAGCCGTTCAGCACCTTGGCGGAGGTCACGGCGTCGTCGGCAAGCTTGGCTGTGGTCACGCTCTGGTCGGCCAGGTCGGCGGTCTGCACGCCGTTGTCGAGCAGCTTGGCGGAATTGACCGAGCCATCGGCGAGCTTGGCGGTGGTCACGCCGAGGTCGGTGAGGTCGTTGGTGCCAACCGTGCCGTCGAGGATCTTGGCCGAGGTGACCGCGTCCGCGGCCAGCTTGGCGGTGGTCACGTTCAGATCCGTGAGGTCATTGGTGCCCACGGTTCCGTCGGCGATCTTCGCCGAGTTCACCGAGCTGTCGGCCAACTTCTGGGTGGTCACGCCGAGGTCGGTGAGGTCGGCGGTGTTCACGCTGCCGTCCAGGATCTTGGCGGTAGTCACCGAGTCGTCGGCGAGCTTGCCGGTGGTCACGGCAAGGTTGGCCAGATCCGCCGTAGCAACGCTGCCGTCGGCGATCTTCGCGGAGTTCACCGAGCTATCGGCGAGCTTGGCGGTGGTCACGCCGAGGTCGGTGAGGTCGTTCGTTCCAACCGTGCCGTCGAGGATCTTCGCGGAGGTGACCGCGTCGTCGGCCAGCTTTGCGGTGGTCACGCCCAGGTTGGCCAGGTCGGCGGTCGCGACGGTGCCGTCCGCGATTTTCGAGGACGTCACCGAGCTGGTGTTCAGCTCGGCGGTGTCCACGCTACCGTCGGCGATCTTCGCGCTGGTGACGCCTGAGTCGGCCAGCTGGGTTGTGCCCACGGAGCCGTCGGCCAGGCTGCCCGAGCCCACCGCGCCGGCGCCGAGCTTGGCGGCGGTCACGGCGCCGTCGGCCAGCTTCGCGGTGCTCACCGAGCCGTCGGCCAGCTTCGCGGTGCTCACCGAGCCGTCCGCGAGCTTCGATCCCGTCACCGAGCCGTCGGCCAGATCCGGCGCGGCGATCGCGCCATCGATCACGTTGGACGACGACACCGAGTCGGCGCCGAGCTTGGAGCCGGTCACCGAGCCGTTGGCCAGGTCGGCGGTCTGAACGGCGCCGTCGGCGATGCGGTTGGTGCCCACCGGGGCGAGCGCGGCCTGCGCGTTCTTGTCCGCGCGGGTGGCGATGTGAAACGCGCGCAGGACCGTGGACACGACGTCCGTCTTCTTCTTCGCGAGCGCCGGCGCAGCGAAGGCAACGGCCATCACCGCAGCCAGCAGCGCGACTACGTGGGATCGCTTCATCGGTCCTGCCCGTCCTGGTCGTGGTACTTGCGCATTGGTGCCTTCCTTGGCACACGGAGTAGTCGGTCATGATTTGCAGGGCTTTAGGATCCGCTCCTCCATGACCTGGGAGCCCGAGCTCGAGGAGTTGCGCCGCCGGCAGCGACTGGCGGAGCAGATGGGCGGCGAAGAACGGGTCTCGCGCCAGCATGCAAGCGGCCGACTGACCGTGCGCGAGCGCATCGAGCGGCTCTTCGACGAGGACAGCTTCCGGGAGACCGGCGCGCTGGCGGGGCGCGCCACCTACGAGGAGGGCGAGCTGGTGGACTTCCTGCCCGCGAACTGCGTGGTGGGGAGGGGCCGCATCGACGGCAGGCCGGCCGTGGTGCAGGGCGATGACTTCACCGTGCGCGGCGGGGCGGCGGATGCCGCGATCTGGCAAAAGATGGTCTACGCCGAGCGCCTGGCAAATGAACTCCGGATGCCGCTCGTGCGGCTGGTGGACGGCACGGGGGGCGGCGGCAGCGTGAAGACGCTCGAGACGATGGGCCACACCTACGTGCCGTTTATCCCGGGCTGGGAGCTGGCTGTGGAGAACCTCTCGCGCGTGCCCGTGGTGGCCGCGGCGCTTGGCCCCGTGGCAGGACTGGGCGCGGCGCGCGTGGTGGCGGCGCACTTCTCGGTGATCGTCACGGGCGGCGCACAGCTGTTCGTGGCCGGCCCGCCCGTGGTGGCGGCGGCGATGGGGGAGACGCCGGACAAGGAAGAGCTCGGTGGCGCGCGCGCCCAGACGCGCGCCGGCGCGGTGGACAACGAGGCGACCGATGAGGACGACGCGCTCGCGCAGCTCAAGCGCTTCCTGTCCTACCTGCCGTCGAGCGTGTGGGAAGTGCCGCCGATCGCGGCATCGAGCGACCCGCCCGACCGCCGCGAGGAAGAGCTCCTGTCGGTCGTCCCGCGCGAGCGCCGCAAGCCGTACAAGGCCCGCCGCATCCTCCAGGCGGTGTTCGACCGCGACTCGCTGTTCGAGCTGGGGGCGCGCTACGGCCGCTCCCTGGTGACCGCGCTCGCGCGTCTCGACGGCAGACCGGTGGGGGTGCTCTGCGCGGACCCCGAGCACTACGCCGGCGGTCTCACCGCGGACGCGTCCGAGAAGCTCACCCGCTTCGTGGACCTGTGCGACCAGTTCCGCCTGCCGGTGGTCAACTTCGTGGACCAGCCCGGGTTCGTGATCGGCACCGAGGCAGAGCGGCGCGGCACCATCCGCCGCGGCACGCGCGCGCTCACCGCCGTCTACCAGGCGACCGTGCCTTGGGTGTCCGTGCTCGTGCGCAAGGTCTACGGTGTGGCCGGTGCCGCTCACGGCCACGCCGGGCGCCTCAACCTCCGTTACGCGTGGCCGTCCGGCGACTGGGGCTCGCTCCCAATCGAGGGTGGCATCGAAGCGGCCTACCGGCGCGAGCTCGAGGCGGCCGAGGACCCGGTGGCGCTGCGGGCCGAGATCGAGGAGCGGCTGAACGCGGTGCGCTCGCCGTTCCGCACCGCCGAGCGCTTCATGGTGGAGGACATCATCGACCCGCGCGACACACGGCCGCTCCTGTGCGAGTGGGCCGCGCGCGCACACGAGCTGGTGCGCCAAGACGTGGCGGCCGGCCCGAAGAGCCGCGGCCTTCGCCCATAACACCTGTACCCCCCGACCGGGGGGTACTCTGCGCGCGCGACGTTACCGCTCGCATGTCACGGCGAACACAGCTACATGGGTCTGCACGACGAGACAGCCTTCTTCCGCGGCTCCGACCAGGACTGCCTGGTGGTGGCGGCGCTCGCTTGCCCCATGTGCCTCTCGGGTGAGGTCGACTGGGAGCTCGTGGACACCGCGTACGAGGACTATGTCGAGTGCTCGTGCCGCACCTGCGGCCACGCGCGCACGGTGTTTCTGGCGCCCGAGCAGGCGCTGCGGCTGGCGATGCACGTGGATCGTCCGCTCGATCCCACCCCGCGCCCAGAGCCGCAACTCGTGGCCCTGTAACCAGGTAACCCGCCCCGGGTAGGCCCTGTCATGGGGAATGGGGTCCTCTCCCCTCAACTAGAGACGCTCGACGTCTTCGTAGAGCTGCTTTCCGAGATCGAGACCGAGAGCTCTCCCGGCGAGTTCTACAACCGCCTCTGCGAGGTGCTCTGCCGGCTCACCACGATGCGCCGTGCGGGCCTGTTCCTGTACGACGAGTCGGTGGGCCGCGTGGTGGCGGTGGGCAGCCACGGCATCGACCCGACGCTGCTCGTCGACGTGCACGGCACGCTCGAGGAGACTCCCGTTGCGCAGAAGGCGCTGGCGCTCGACGAGGTGCAGGAGACCGACGATCTGGAGCGCGAGCTTCCGGCCCGCTACAAGAGCGCGCTGCAGGTGACCACGCTCACCTGCACTCCGCTCGCGGCGGGCAACCGCTGGTTCGGCGTGATCTTCGCCGACCGCGGCGGGGGTCGCTTCAAGCTCACCGACGAGGAGCGCCACGCGATGTGGTCGCTCGGCAAGCTGGCCGCCCTTGCGGCGAGCGCGCGCATCGCCACACGGCAGCAGGATCGCGCGCGCCGCCTGGCCGAGCGCATCGATCTCGCGCGCGAGGTACACGAACGCGTGATGCACCGCCTGTTCGCCGTGTCGCTCGCGCTCAGCTCGGAGGGCGACCTTGCGCCCGCCGACCGCGAGCGCTGCCGGGTGGAGATGCGCGAGGCGCTGGCCGACCTGCGTACGGCGCTCGAGCGCCAGCTGGGTCCTCGCCCGCGGACCACGGGCACGACGCTGCGGGCCGCCATCGGCCGGCTCGACTACGGCTATGCCGACATACCGGTGCACGTCGAGTGGGCCGAGGGCCTGGAGGTGCCCGACCGCCTCGAGCCGCTGGCGCAGGCCGCGCTCGGCGAGGCGCTGCGCAACGCGCTCCGCCACGCGCGGCCCACGAGCATCGAGGTGCGGGTGGACTCGGCCGACGACACGTTCACGCTCGAGGTGGTGAACGACGGCGTGCGCGAGGGCGCGGGCGGACGCGGCACGGGGATGGGCCTCCGCCTGGCCTCGCTCGAGGCCCTGCAGTTCGGCGGCGTGGTGGAGTTCGGGCCGTCCGAGTCGGGCCGCTGGCGCACGCGGCTGGTGGTGCCGCTGTGAGCCGCAAGCGCCTGAGCGTGCTCGTGGTGGACGACCACGAGGTGGTGCAGTGGGGCTTCCGCCTTCTGCTCACGCAGCAGCCCTGGGTGGAGCGCTGCCTGACCGCCCGCGATTCGGCAGAGGCGCTGCAGCTGACGCGCCGCTACGAGCCCGAGGTGGCGCTTGTCGATCTGTTCCTAGGGGACGAGTCGGGCGCCGAGCTGTGCGAGACGATCCGCCGCGACTCGCCGCGCACGCGCGTGCTCCTTATCTCCGGCGCGGGACGGATGTCGCAGGCGATCGCCCGCGCCGCCGGCGCGTCCGGCTTTGTCTCGAAGGACTGGGACGCCGAGGACGTGGCGAAAGCCGTGCGCATGGTGGGCATGGGGATGACCGTGTTCCGCCCGCAGCGCGACGTCGGGCCCGCGGCCCCGGCTCAGCTGTCGAGTCGCGAGCGCGAGGTGCTGGACCTGATCGCCACGGGCGCCACCAACCGCGAGATCGCCAACCGGCTGTTCCTCTCGCCCCACACGGTGAAGGAGCACACGAGCGCGGTCTACCGCAAGCTCAGCGTGCGCAACCGCGCGGAAGCGGTGCGTCAGGCGCAGGAGCTCGGGCTGATCGGCTCGCGCGCCGGCGACGTCTGAAGTTTCCAGCTAGCTGCAATGTGCGCCGGCGCCGTGGCTGCGATGCTGGCCGTGTGCCCCTGCGCTGCCTGATAGTGGACGACAACCTGCGCTTTCTCGAAGCGGCAAGCAGGCTGCTCGAGCGCGAGGGCCTGAACGTGGTGGGGGTTGCGACCAACTCGGACGCGGCGCTGGCACAGGTTGCGGCACTGCGCCCGGAGGTGGTGCTCGTGGACATCGACCTGGGCGGCGAGAGCGGCTTCGACCTCACCCGCGCGCTCGAGACGATCGACGCGTCGGCGGTCATCCTCATCTCCACCCACTCAGAGACCGACTACGCCGACTTGATTGCCGCCTCGGCGGCGGTCGGCTTCATCTCCAAGTCCGAGCTGTCGGCCACGACGGTTCGCGCGCTCGCCAGTTAGCTCGACTCGAGGTACGTGAGCACCGCCAGCACGCGGCGGTGGTCGTCGGGGCTCTCGGCCAGCGGCAGCTTCGCGAGCACGCTGCGCACGTGTTTCTCCACGGTGCCCTCCGTGACCCACAGCTGCCGCGCGATGCCGGCGTTCGAGCGCCCCTCCGCCATCAGCTCGAGCACCTCGCGCTCGCGCGGCGTCAGGTCCGCGAGCGGGTCCTCCCGGCGCTGGGCGTCCACCAGCTCGCGAACCAGCGCCGGGTCCACCACCGACCCGCCCTCGGCCACACGCTGCACGGTCTCGACGAACTCGTCCACGTCGGGGCGGCGCCGGAGATGCAGCGCGGATCGATGTGGCTGCAGATGTCGGGCGTGGGCGACGACTGGCGCGACGGCTTCTCGACGCTGGCCAAGCGACATGGGCTCGAATACGTGGACGTGCAGGTGACGGGGGACTGGGAGGCCGCCGAGCAGGGTCGCCTGATCGTGCTCGCCTCCGGCCAGGAATCGCTGCGAGGGCGCTCGCAACCCATCTTCGACGCGATCGGCCGGCATACGCGCTGGTTCGACGGCGATGAACCGTTCGCGTCGGTGGCTTGCTGACTGGAGTACGGAGTACGGAGGTACGGGGTACGACCTGGGCAGCGTACCGCCGTACCTCCGTAGTCCGTA
>JBKPDA010000136.1:0-9298 GCA_046727635.1 Actinomycetota bacterium
CGCGCGCTGCGTGGACTTCGATCCCAGCGAGCTGCTCACGCGCAAGGAGCAGCGGCGCACGGACCGCTTCGCCCAGCTGCTTGTGTTCGCCGGCGAGGAGGCGCTCAACGACGCCGGCTGGAGCGACGGTCCGCCGCTCGAACCCGAGCGTGTGGCCACCGTGATCGGCACCGGCATCGGCGGCATCTCGACGATCGAGGAGCAGCACGACGTGCTGCGCGAGTCCGGTCCCGGCCGCATCTCGCCGCTGTCGATCCCGCTGATGATGGCCAACGCGGGCCCGGCCGCGCTCGCGATGCGCTACGGGCTGAAGGGCCCTGCGCACAGCACAGTGTCAGCCTGCGCCGCGGGCGCGGATGCCATCGGCACGGCGCTGCGCATGATCCGATCGGGCGACGCGGACGCCGCCGTGACCGGCGGCACCGAGGCCGGCATCACGCCGCTCGCGTTCGCCTCCTTCAACGCGATGGGCGCGCTGTCGAAGACCGGCATCTCGCGCCCGTTCGACGCACGCCGCGACGGCTTCGTGATGGGCGAGGGCGCCGCCGTGCTCGTGCTCGAGGCGGCGGACGTGGCGGAGGCCCGCGGCGCCAAGCCGCTGGGCGAGCTGCTGGGTTACGGCGCGAGCGCCGACGCCTTCCACATCACCGCTCCCGACCCCACCGGCGGGGGCGCGGCCCACGCGATCCAGCGTGCGCTGGAGGACGCCGACGTGAGCCCCGAGGACTTGACTTACGTGAACGCTCACGGCACCTCCACTCCTCTGAACGACCGTTCTGAGACCGAGGCGCTGAAGGCTGCGCTTGGCGAGGAGGTGGCACGGGGCCTCCCCGTGAGCTCCACCAAGTCCGCGATCGGACACCTCCTCGGTGCCGCAGGCGCGGTGGAAGCGGTGGCCACCCTGCTTTCGTTGGGGGAGCGGGTGGCCCCGCCAACACTTGGCTGGGAAGAGCAGGAAGAAGGGCTCGACCTCGACTACGTGCCGGGGTCGGCGCGGCCGCTCGACAACGTGAACGGTCGCGCGATCGGCATCTCCAACTCGTTCGGCTTCGGCGGCCACAACGCCGTGCTCTGCATAGCCGCATGACCGTCACCCCGATACTCCGCGACGCCGCACGCCGGACCCGCGCCCGGGCTCGCAGCGAGCTCTCGGGCGCTCCCTACCCGCCGCTGACCGCCGCGGAGCGGCTGGAGCTGCTCTGCGACGTGGGCACGTTGCGCACGATCCGCACGACGGTCACCTCGCGCCGCATGGGGGAGAAGGCACGCCCCGGCGACGGCGTGGTGGCGGGCGCCGGCGAGATCGATGGGCGGCCGATCTTCTGCTATGCGCAGGACGCATCGTTCGCGGGCGGCTCGCTCGGGGCGGCGCACGCCGATTCGATCGTGCGCGTGCTCGAGCTGGCCGGCGCGGCGCGAGTGCCGGTGATCGGCTTCGTGGAGTCGGGCGGGGCGCGCATGCAGGAGGGCACGGCGGCGCTCGGCGGCTATGGCCGCATCTTCCGCCAGAACGTGGCCCTGTCCGGCCAGGTGCCGCAGATCTCGGTGATTGCGGGCACGTCCGCCGGCGGCGGGTCCTACTCGCCGGCGCTCACGGACTTCGTGCTGATGACCAAGCGCGCGGCGATGTTCCTTACAGGCCCGGGCGTGGTGTCCGAGGTGATGGGCGAGCAGGTGAGCGCCGATGAGCTCGGCGGCCACAGGGTGCACGAGCGCAACGGCGTCTGCCAGTTCGTGGCGGAGGACGACGCCGAGTCGATCTTCATGGTCCGCGAGCTGCTCTCCTACCTGCCGCAGAGCTCGTCCGAGCGGCCGCCCGAGCGGCGCTCGGTGGCCTCGATCGGCGGCGATCCGGGCGCCTGCGTGCCCACGGAGCAGCGGCGCGTGTACGACGTGCGCGACGTGATCCACCGGATCGTGGACGGCGGCCGGCTGCTCGAGGTCTCCGAGCGCTGGGCGCGCAACATGGTGGTGGGCTTCGCGCGCATCGAGGGACGCTCGGTGGGGATCGTGGCGAACCAGCCGCACCACCTCGGCGGCACGATCGACTCCACCGCCGCCCAGAAGGCGGCGCGCTTCGTACGCACCTGCAACTCGTTCGGCCTGCCGCTCGTGGTGCTGGTCGACGCTCCCGGCTTCCTGCCCGGCTCCAAGCAGGAGGCCAGCGGCGTGATCCGTCACGGCGCGAAGCTCTTGCACGCGTTCGCCGAGGCGACCGTGCCCCGGCTCACAGTGGTGCTCCGGAAGGCGTTTGGCGGCGCCTACATCACGATGAACTCCCGCGACCTGGGAGCGGACATGGCGTTCGCCTGGCCCCAGGCCGAAATCGGGGTGATGGGCGCCGGCCAGGCGGTTGGCGTGATCGCGCGGCGCGAAATTGCGGCCGCCGAGGACCCCGAGGCCGCTCGCGCCGCGCTCGCCGCCGACTACGCAGCGGAGCACCTGAGCGCCTCGATCGCGGCCCGCGAGGGCTTCATCGACGAGGTGATCGAGCCGCGCGAGACGCGCGGCCGGCTCGCCTGGGCGCTCAATGCGCTGGACCGCGAGAGGAGGGTTCCGCGCGGTGGGAACATCCCCCTCTGACGGGCGGCTCGTCCGCCGCTACGTGGCGCTCGGCGACAGCTTCACGGCGGGCGCTCCCGGGAGCGCCCCGGAGGGCCGCTGGCCCGATCACCTGGCCGACGCGCTGCGGGCGGTGAACCCCGCTCTGGAGTACCACAACCTCGGCGAGGCCGGCATGACCACCGCGGAGGTGGCGGGCGCTCAGCTCGCGCCCTGCCTCGCGCTGGACCCGGATCTCGTCACGGTGGTGTGTGGCGCCAACGACGTGCTGCTTTCGGTCCGGCCGGACATCGACGCTCACGCCACTTCGCTCGACTACATCTTCACCCGGCTGCGAGAGCGGCTGCCGGACTGCGCCCTGATGACCGCCACCACGCCGCAATTGGCCAACCACCTCGACCTGCGCCCGCGCTCGCGCGAGCGGGTGGAGGAGGGCGTGATCAGGCTGAACGAGGCCACGCGCGAGGTGGCGCGCCGCCACGACGTGGTGTGTCTCGAGTTCGCCGATCATCCCGAGGCTCGCGAGCGGCTCAACTTCGGCGCCGACGGCTTCCATCCCTCGGCCACCGGCATCCGCCGCGCGGCCGGGGCCGGGGTGGCCGCGCTGCGTACACACTTCGGCATTCGGATCACTCAGGAGGAGATGGCATGAGCAACCCGTTCGCCCTTGACTTCGACGCGCTCGAAGGCGGTGAGCGGTTCGTCACCCGCGGGCGCACGATCACCGAGGCGGACATCGTCTCGTTCGCCACGCTCACTGGCGACTTCCATCCCCAGCACGTGGACGCTCAGTGGGCCTCCGGGAGCCGCTTCGGCGAGCGCATCGCGCACGGCATGATGGTGATGTCGTACGCGATCGGGCTCGTGCCGCTCGACCCCGAGCGCGTGGTGGCGCTCCGCCGCGTCTCCGACGTCGTGTTCAAGCATCCGGTCTACATCGGCGACACGATCCGCGTGGAGGGCACGATCGAGTCGGTCACCACGGTTGACGCGGACCACGGGCTCGTCGAGAGCCTCTGGAAGGTCGTCACCCAGCGGGAGCGGACGGCCCTTCGCGCGCGCGTGGAGATCCTTTCGCGCCGCGCGCACGCACCGGCCGCCGAGCTCGCCTCTGAGCTCGTGATGCCGTTGTGATCCTGAACGGCAAGCGCATACTCGTCACCGGGGTCGTCACCCGCGAGAGCATCGGCTACGCGGTGGCCGAGCAGGCCCAGCTGGCCGGGGCGGAGGTGATCCTCACGAGCTTCGGGCGCCCGATGCGGCTCACCGAGCGCTCCGCCAAGGGGCTGCCGCGCACGCCGGAGGTGCTCGAGCTCGACGTGAACGAGCCCGAGCACTTCCAGCGCCTGCGTTCGGACCTGGAGCAGCGCTGGAGCGGCATCGACGGTGCTCTGCATGCGATCGCGTTCCAGACCAGCGCCTACTCGCTGAAGTCGCTCGCCCAGGCGCTCCTGCCGCTGTTCGACGGCGGGGGCAGCATCGTGGGGCTCGACTTCGACGCGCAGGTGGCATGGCCCGTTTACGACTGGATGGGCGTGGCCAAGGCGGCGCTCGAGGCGGTGAGCCGTTACCTCGCCCGCGACCTCGGTCCGCACGGCGTGCGCGTGAACCTCGTGTCGGCCGGACCGCTCGAGACGCTGGCGGCCCGCGGCATCCCGGGCTTCCGCGAGCTCGTGGACATGTGGTCGGCGCAGGCGCCGCTCGGCTGGGACAGCGAGGACCGCGAGCCGGTGGCGCGCGCCTGCTGCTACCTGCTGTCGGACTGGTCGCGTGGTATCAGCGGCGAGATCCTGCACGTGGACGGCGGCTTCCACGCGATGGGCGCGCCGCTCGAGATGTCGCGGGCTACTGAGACGGAGCCTGCTGAGACAGCTGCGCCCTGAGGTAGGGCAGGACGGCGGCGCTCGCCGCCTCGGGATTGTCCACGAAGGCCCAGTGGCCGCTGTCCTCCAGCTTGACCACATCCTGCACGTCGAAGAACTCGCGCTGCCGCTCCGCGTACTCGCCCGGCACGAACGGGTCCGCCATTCCCCACACCACAAGCGCCGGCTTGTTCACCGCCTTGATGGCCGCGCCGATCTCCTCCGCCCGCTCGCCCGGATCCGGCGTGGCGCGGTAGAGCTTGAGCACGGTGTTGCGCGTGCGACGGTCGAAGTTGTCGTACATCTGATCGACGAACTCGACCGGCAGCTTGCGCCCGGGAGGGGACAGGAAGCTGCGGCGCCAGGCGCTGCGCGGGATCCAGAGCATCATCAGCTCGCCCACGCCGCGCGTTCGCCACTGGCGGGCCCGCTTGTGCCAGTGGTAGCCGGGCATGATCCCGATGTTGAACAGCACGGTGCTGGCCCATGCGTCCGGGTGCATCAGACCCCAGAGCAAGCCGAACGGTCCGCCGAAGTCGTGCACCACGAGGTGCACGCGGTTTATGCCGAGCTCCTCGAGCGCCCCCTGGATGAAGTTCGCGTAGGAGCCCACGTGGTACTCAAAGTCGGCCGGCTTGTCGGCCTGGCCGAAGCCCGGCATGTCGAACGCCACCGCGCGCCCGAACTCGCCGACCTGGTCAACCAGCGCCTCGAAGTCGCGCCCCGAGCCGGGATTGCCGTGCACGAACAACACGGCCTCCGTGGCGTCGGCGGGACCGGCCTCGATCACCGGAGAGCCGATCCCACCAACCACGATCCTGCGCGCGCGCGGCACGCGCGCAGCCTATTCGTTATGCGGGGGCACCAGGCACGCCCTTGCCCAGCTGGTACTGCAGGGTGAAGCCGTAGAACTTCGTCGTTGCGTCCGTGTCGGTGATCGTCACGCGCAGGACGTAGCGGCTGGTGCTGTTGTTCACCTGGAAGCCGCTGTTGGCAAGGGCCAGCGTGTCGGTGCCCTTGCGGCCGTCGGTCGAGCGGATGCCGGTGGTCTGCGCAAGCAGCTCAGTGGAGCTGTCGCCGAGCAGCCCGTACTGCACGAGCTCGAAGTTGAAGCCGCTCGGAGCCTGGGTGCCGCCGGGGCTCGTGTTGTGGCCGGTCGAGTCGTTGTAGCTGGCCTGCAGCTTGGTCACCTTCGCGCGGTTCGACAGCTGCAGCGGCACCTCGAAGCTCCCGCTTGTCTGCGGAGTCCTCGACACCACCGTGTTGCCACCCTGCGTGGTCACCGTCAGGTGATCGGCGCTCAGCGAAAGCCCGTCATCGGCGCTGCTCACGGTGAACGCGGTGTCGCTGTCGGTGGGCTTGAGGGCGGCACCCGAGTACCCCTGCGTCTGGGGCGCCCGAAAGAAGGCGGCGTTCAGCCGCTCGGACACCTTGGAGTTGCGCCGCAGCTGCGAGAGGACGTCGTGAAGGCTCGTGGAAGTGGTGGCCGCCAGGGCAGCGGGACCGCCGGCGAGGACCATCGCGATGCCGGTGGCCAGGGCGGCAACGAGCACGGACAAGGGCAGGATTCGGCGTCTGAAGCGCACGAAGGGACCTCCTGGTTTTGGACGGGTTCACCCATCCGAACACGGGGTTCCCGTGTGGGTTGCGGGCCGGTCCGGATCGTGCAGGCCGGTACGGATCGAGCTCGCCACGCGGGTGGCTTACGTTCGGATCCATAGTGAGTCCTAAGGTGAATCACCCCCCGGGTGACCAGCCCTGGTGGACAGCCGGCCGCTGAGGCGCACACCTCGGCGCGAAGCAGCCGCCGATTGAGCCGCCCTTTACCGCTGCCGTTCGCCGGCGCCAACCCCCGGCGCCGGACGGATCAGCGCTCGATCGGAAACCCCAGGCGCCCCCACAGCGGCACGCCGCCGTCGACGACGTGCAGCACGTCCTGCGCCCCATACGCCTGGAGCAAGCTGGCGCCTACCGCGCTCCGCTGCCCCGACGCGCAGATCACGGCCACGGGACGATCCGGGTCGATCCCGGGCGGCACCGCGCGGATGTCGTGATACGGCACGTGCACCGAGCCCGGGATGTGGCCGCCCCGCCACTCGCGCTCCTCGCGGACGTCGACCACCTGTACGCCATCGCCGCGCTCGTGCAGCCCCTCCACCTGGATCCGCTCCAAGGGGCGCACCTCGCGGTCCTCCTCACGCCAGCTGGTCATGCCGCCGGACAGGAACCCGCCGAGCGCGCGCACGCCCACTGCCACGGCCAGCCGCGCGGCGCGCCGGCCGTCGTCGTCGTCGCGACCCACGAAGACGATCTCCTGACCGCGGTCGGCGAGCCAGGCCAGCTTGGTGCCGAACCCCGACCGCAGCATCGTGTTCGACAGCGCGCCGGGGATGTGGGCGTCGTCGAACTGATGGTCAGTGCGCACGTCGATGATCAGAGCCCCGGCAAGCCGCCGCTGCTCGAGCTGGCGTGGCGTGAGCGGCATCACCTCGAGCCCGCGGGTGACCAGCTCGCCCTTGTTCATCTCCACGATGTTCTTGAAGTTCGGCGGCTGGGGCGGGAGGTCGCTCACCGCGCGATCCACGAACGCCTCCTCGTCCAGCTCGGCGAGCAGCGCGTTGTGGCGCGACTCGTAGCCGATCGTCGAGCTCACCTTCATGTCGATGCTCGGCCCGCCGCACAGCGAGCCGCCGAGGTGGCCGGGCCACACCTCGGTGTCGGGCGGCAGGCTCAGCAGCCGGTCGTGCAGGCTGTGGAAGATCCCGTGCGCGCCCTCGCGCTTGTCGATCGCGAGGTCGGGCCGGGCGATGTCGCCCACGAACAGCGTGTCGCCGGTGAGCACCGCCCACGGCTCGTCGCCGCGCTCACTGTCGATCAGTGCGAACGACGTGTGCTCGGGCCGATGCCCCGGCGTGTGGATGGCCCGCACGCGCACCGAACCGAGCGGGAGCTCGAACCCGTCGTCGAACGGCTCGTGCTCGTACGACACGCCCGCGTCGCGGTGCACGTGGATCACCGCTCCGGTGGCGGCGGTGAGGCGGCCGTGCCCGGACACATGGTCGGCGTGGTTGTGCGTCTCGAGCACGTGCTCGATTTGCACTCCGAGGTAGCGGGCGAGCTCGAGGTACTCGTCGATCTCGAAGCGCGGGTCGATCACCGCCGCCACGCCCGCGTCGTCGTCGCCGACGAAATAGGAGGCGCAGCCGAGGTCGTCGTGGACTATCTGGCGGAAGATCACGTGCGTACTCTAGGTCCGTGGCCCAGAGCTATGAAAGCCTGCCGCCCAACCTGCCCGTGCCGGAGGACGACGGCGCCGCGGACCACCTGGCGGGTACCGAGCTGCCGCATCTCAGCCTGCCTTCCACCGCCGGCGCCGACCTCGACCTGCGCGCCGAAGCCGACGGCACCCTCGTGCTCTACGTCTACCCGCGCACGGGCAAGCCCGGCGAGCCGCTGCCGCCCGGCTGGGACGACATCCCCGGCGCCCGCGGCTGCACGCCCGAGTCGTGCGCGTTCCGTGACCACGCCGCCGAGATCGACAAGCTGGGCGCCCGCGTGCTCGGCCTCAGCGCGCAGTCGCTGGCGGACCAACACGAGTTCGCCGAGCGGGTCGGCCTGCCGTATCCGATCCTCAGCGACCCGGAGCTCGAGCTCGCCAAGGCCCTCCGGCTGCCCACCTTCGAGGTGGCCGGAATGACGCTCTACAAGCGGATCACGCTCATCATCCGCGGCGGGCGCATCGTCCACGCCTTCTATCCGGTATTTCCGCCGGATCGCAATGCCGCCGACGTGGTCGACTGGCTAGTGTCCCACCCGTGAGCCGCCTCCATCGTGCCATCAACCTCGTGATGGTCGTGGTGCCGTTCCTGTGCTTCATCGCCGCGCTCGTGCTGCTCTGGCAGAGCCTCGTGGGCTGGGTGGAGCTGGGCGTGCTCATCGCGATGTACACGCTCACCGGCCTGGGCATCACGATCGGCTTCCACCGCCTCTTCACGCACCGCTCGTTCGAGACCTACAGGCCAATCCGCTACCTGTTCGCGGTGCTCGGCTCGATGGCGGTCGAGGGTCCGGTGATCACCTGGGTTGCCGACCATCGCAAGCACCACGCCTTCGCCGACGAGGACGGCGACCCGCACAGCCCGCACACCACGCACGGCAGCGGGCCGCTCGCCGCGATCAAGGGCCTCTTCCACGCGCACATCGGCTGGATGTTCAGTGCGGTGGGGCGGGCCGACCGGATGCGGTACGCGCCCGACCTGATGAAGGATCGCGTGATGCGCGTGATCAGCGCGAGCTTCTTCCCGCTGTTCTTCCTCTCGCTGGCGATCCCGTTCGCGATCGGCTGGCTGATCGGCGGAACGCTCACCGCCGGGCTACTTGCTCTCCTCTGGGGCGGCGCCGTCCGGATCTTCCTGCTCCACCACGTCACCTGGAGCATCAACTCTGTCTGCCACTTCTTCGGCCGCCGCCGCTTCGACACCGAGGACCGCTCCACCAACGTGTTCTGGCTCTCGCTGCCGTCGTTCGGCGAGTCGTGGCATCACAACCACCACGCGTTCCCGACGAGCGCCAGCCACGGCCTGCGTGCCTGGGAGCTCGCGCTCGACCCGGGCGGCCTCGTGATCCGAACGCTCGAGAAGCTCGGCCTCGCCTGGGACGTGGTGAAGGTCACTCAGGAGCGTCAGGTCGCGAAGCTGTCGGGCGCACTCGCACCAGCCCCACCGGCTCCCGAATCCCCTTGAAGCGCCGCACGCCGGCGAGCGACCAGTCGTAGTCCCCCGTCGCCCGCTCGCGCACCTCGTTGGTGGCCAGCACGCTGCCCGGCCGCGCGTGGGCCGTGATCCGGCTGGCCAGGTTGACCGGATGCCCGTACC
>JBKPDA010000137.1:0-6999 GCA_046727635.1 Actinomycetota bacterium
AAGACCCTGTTCGTCTGCTCGCAGTGCGGCAACGAGAGCCCCAAGTGGCACGGGCGCTGCCCTGGCTGCGGCGAGTGGAACACGATGGTGGAGGAGCGGCTGCCGGAGCCCGTCGCCGGCGGCGGAGGCAGTGGTCTGGGCCGGCGCTCCGCGAAGGCGGTGAAGCCGGTCCAGCTCGCGGAGGTGGAGGCCCCGGCGCTGGCCCGCTTCGAGACCGCCATCGGGGAGCTCGACCGTGTGCTTGGCGGAGGGATCGTGCCCGGCTCGCTGGTGCTAATCGGCGGCGCGCCGGGGATCGGCAAGTCCACGATCACCGGCGGGGCGCTCGGGAACCTGGCGGCCGCGGGGCGGAAGGTCCTGTACGTATCCGGGGAGGAGTCCGCCGCGCAGGTTCGCCTGCGCGCGGAGCGGCTGGGCGAGCACGCGCTGCGGGTGCCGATCGTGGCCGAGACCGACCTCGAGACGGTGGTCGCCACGCTCGAGGCCGAGCGGCCGGACGTGTGCGTGGTGGACTCGGTGCAGACGCTCTACGCGGGCGGCATGACCGGCGCGCCGGGCTCGGTGGGGCAGGTCCGCGAGGTGGCCGGACGGCTGATGCGCGTGGCGAAGGAGCGCCAGGTGGCCGTGATCCTCGTTGGCCACGTGACGAAAGAGGGCGCGCTGGCCGGTCCGCGCGTGCTCGAGCACCTGGTGGACTGCGTGCTCCAGTTCGAGGGCGAGCGCGAGCGCACCTACCGCACGCTTAGGGCGCTGAAGAACCGCTTCGGCTCCACCAACGAGGTCGGCGTCTTCGAGATGCGGGAGCGCGGGCTCGTGGAGGTGGAAGACGCCTCGTCGCGCTTCGTGGAAGAAGCCACCCGTGGGCCCGGGTCCGTGGTGCTGTGCGCCATGGAGGGATCGCGGCCGCTGCTCGTGGAGGTGCAGGCGCTGGTGGCGCCCACCGAGCTGGTGCCGCCGCGGCGGGTGGCAAACGGAGTGGACCGCAACAGATTGGCGCTCGTTCTCGCCGTGCTGGCCCGTCATGGCGGGTTCGCGCTCGGGTCGAGCGACGTGTTCGTGTCCGTGGCAGGTGGGGTGCGGGTAGACGAGCCGGGCGCCGACCTGGCGATCGCGCTGGCACTGGCATCGGCGGCCCGCGGCGTCGCGCTTGGCAGCGGCGGCAAGCCGCTCGCGGCGTTCGGAGAGATCGGTCTGACGGGCGAGTTGCGCTATGTGGCGCACGCCGACCGGCGCCTCGCGGAGGCCGGAAAATTCGGTCTCGAGCCGGTGCTCTCACCGGATGGGAGCGCGCGTACGCTGCGCCGGGTACTCAAGCTCGCCCTAGATGGGGACGGCCGGCTGGCCGATGCTGCTTAACAGCGCTCAGAGCGGGGCAAATACCCGCTGCAAAGCCAAAAACCGCCGCAAATGCAGGGGACGTGCCGTAGAATAGGCGGATGCAGTCTCACGCCGGGGACGAGGTCACCCAGCTGGAAACCCGTCAAGAGCCCCGGCTGGTGAGGGCGCTCGAGATGGTAGCGCCCGGAACCGCGGTCCGCGAGGGCATCGATGCCATCGGACAGGGCCGGCTCGGCGCGCTGATCTGCATTGGCGACAGCGAGGAGCTCTCGTTCCTGTATTCGGGCGGGATCCGGCTCGACATCGACTACACGCCGGCGCTGCTCTACCAGGTCGCCAAGATGGACGGAGCGATCATCCTGAACTCGAACGCCACGAAGATCTGTTGGGCCAATGTGCAGCTGATGCCGGATCCCACGATCCTTTCGCTCGAGACCGGCACGCGCCACCGAACCGCGGAGCGCGTGGCCAAGCAGACGGACGCTCTCGTCATCGCCATCTCAGCCAGCCGGGACGTGGTCTCGCTCTACCTCGACGGCGCGAAGTACATCCTCGAGGACATCCCGGTGGTGCTGGCCAAGGCCAATCAGGCGCTGGCCACGCTCGACAAGTACCGCACCAGGCTCGACCAGGTCTCCACCCGCCTCACCGCCCTCGAGTTCGAGGGCGGCGTCACGCTGCACGACGTGCTCACCGTGCTCCAGCGCGCCGAGCTCGTCACGCGCATGGCCGTGGAGATCGAGCGCTACATCGTGGAGCTGGGCACCGAGGGCCGCCTGATCGAGATGCAGCTGGAGGAGACCATGGTGGGCGTGGCGGCCGACAAGGCGGCGCTGGTGCACGACTACCTGTCGCAGCCCTCGGACGAGAGCTTTGCGCTGGTGCTGGACTCGCTCGCGCGCCTGCCGCACCAGGACCTGCTCGACTTCGGTCGGCTCTCTGAGCTGCTCGGCTACGACCGGAAGCTGAACACCCTTGACCACCCGGTGTCGCCGCGCGGCTACCGGATTCTCGGTCGCATACCGCGACTGCCAAAGCTTGTGATCCAGGCCATCGTCCGAGACTTCGGCGGCCTGGACGAGATCCTGACGGCCGGCGACTCCGAGTTGGAGGCCGTCGAGGGAGTGGGAGATATGCGGGCGAAGGACATACGCGAGGGCCTTCGCCGCCTGCAAGAGATCAACCTCGTGGATCGCTATCTGCAAACCTGAACGAGCGCCGTAAACCCGGCGGCCGTGCCATTCAAGGAGGTCTGTCATTACCGAATCAACGTGGGAAGCGGAGGTCGAGGACCTCGAGATCACTCGAGAGGCGCCGCAAATCGACTACGAGATCGGCGACCAGGTGGTGTATCCGCACCACGGGGCCGGAAAGGTCGTCAAGAAGGAGATGAAGGAGGTCCTCGGGGAGACCAGGGAATACCTCACGATCAAGATCCTTCACAACGACATGACCGTGATGGTGCCGAGCTGCAACGCCGGTAAGGCCGGACTCAGGCGCGTGATCGGGGAGGAAGCGGTCGAGCGAGTTCTGTCTGTGCTCCGAGACGATGTGAGCCAGATGCCGAAGAACTGGAACCGGCGCTTCAAGCACAATCGCGACAAGATCAAGACGGGCGACGTCTTCGAGCTCGCTGAGGTGGTACGCAACCTCGCGATCCGGGAGAACGACAAGGGACTCTCAACTGGGGAGAAGCAGATGTTCACCCGGGCGAAGAAGATTCTCGCCTCCGAGCTGATGTACGCCCTGGAGATGGAAGAGGGCGAGGCGGAGGAGTACATCGACAACCTGATCGAGGAGGCGCAGAGCGAGCGTAACGGCGCCGCCGCGGCGGCGAAGTAGCGCATCCTCCGATGGCCGTCGTCGGGATCGTTCCCGCCGCCGGCAGTGGCGAACGCCTTGGCGCCTCCGGGCCCAAGGCGTTCGCCTTGTGCGGCGGCCGTCCGCTGCTCGATTGGAGCCTCGATGTGCTCGAGTCCGTGTGTGACCGCGTAGTGGTCGCAGTCCCTCCCGGATTCGAGGAAGCTCCAGATCGAGTGGCGGGCGGCCCGTCACGCTCCGCATCCGTACGGGCGGCGCTCGCCGCGGCGCCCGAGGCCGATGTCGCGGTGGTGCACGATGCCGCCCGGCCCCTCGTCAGCCGCGAGCTGGTGGAGCGCTGCGTGGCCGCGCTCTCCGACGGCTTCGACGGCGCGGTGGCCGCCGCGCCGGTGAGCGACACCATCAAGGAGGCCGACTCCAGCCATCGAGTGGTGCGCACGCTTGAGCGCTCGAAGCTGTGGGCCATCCAGACGCCCCAGGTGTTCCGCGCCGACCTGCTGCGGCGCGCTCTGGACGTACCTGACGACGTCCTCGCCGCCGCCACCGACGACGCCTCGCTGGTGGAGGCCGCCGGCGGGTCGGTGTGCGTGGTGGAGGCGCCGGCTGACAACCTCAAGGTCACGCGCCCGTTGGACCTCGAGCTGGCCGAGGCGCTGCTCAGAGCCAGATGCTGACCGACTTCCACGTTCACCTGCGTCCAGACGGCGAGGACTGCTCCGCGTCGCGGTACTTCACCGCCGGGAATGCCAAGCGCTATCGCGATGCCGCGTCCGGGCGCGGCATCGAGCTGCTGGGAGTGGCCGAGCACGTATATCGCTTCCAGCAGACCCTCGCCGTCTGGGACCACCCGTTCTGGCAGCGCTACGCGCACGACGACATCGACGACTACTGCCGCTTCGTGCGCGAGGAGACCGACCTGAAGCTCGGGATCGAGGCCGACTTCATCCCGGGCACCGAGGACCGCATGGCGAACCTGCTCGATGCGCGCGACTGGGACTACGTGGTGGGCTCGATTCACTTCCTGCGCAGCGGCTTCCTGGACATGGACGAATGGGACATCTGGCAGTCGGGCGACCCGGAGAAGGTATGGCGGCGCTACTTCGAGACGCTCGGCGAGGCTGCGCGCAGCGGAATGTTCGACATCCTGTCCCACCCCGACCTCGTGAAGGTGTGGGGGTCGCAGCGGCCGCGGCCGGACGGCGACCTTCGCCGCTTCTACGATCTCGCGATGGACGGGATAGCCGAGTCCGACGTTGCGATCGAAGTATCCACCGCCGGACTGCGCAAGCCGGTGGGCGAGATCTACCCGGCGCCCGCGTTCCTCGAGATGTGCCTCGAGGCCGGCCGGCCCGTGGCGCTCTCCTCCGACGCGCACGTGCCGGAGGACCTTGGCCACCGCTACGAGGAGGCTGTGGAGCTGCTGCAGTCGATGGGCGTCACCGAGATCGCCGACTTCGAGGGCAGGCAGCGCCGCATGGTGCCGCTCGGGTGAGCTCGCGCTCGGGCATCGGCTACGACTCGCACCGCTTCGCCGAGGGCCGGCGGCTGGTGCTGGGCGGGGTGGAGATCCCCGGGGAGCGTGGGCTTTCGGGGCACTCGGACGCCGACGTGCTCACCCACGCGCTGATCGACGCGCTGCTCGGGGCAGCAGGCCTCGGCGACATCGGCCAGCACTTCCCCGACACCGACGAGCGCTATCGCGACGCCGACAGCCTCGAGCTGCTGCGCGAGGTGTGCTCGTTCCTCGACGAGCACGGCTGGAGCATCCGCCACCTCGACGCCAGCGTGATCTGCGACGCGCCCAAGCTGTCGCCGCACAGGGACGAGATGCGCTCACGCCTGGCGTCGATCGTGGGTCTGAAGGCTCTGGAGGTGAACGTGAAGTTCACCACCAACGAGGGGCTCGGCTTCATCGGGCGCGGCGAGGGCATGGCCGCGCTCGCGATCGCGACCGTGGAGCGGTCTGGCTGATGCGCCAGATACGTCTGCGCGACACGCTCACCGGCGAGCTTCAGCCGCTCAACCCGCGCGATCCCGGCAAGGTGGGCATCTACGCCTGCGGTCCCACGGTCTACGGCCGCATCCACGTGGGGAACGCGAGGCCGTACCTGATCTTCTCGCTGCTGAAGCGCTTCCTCGAGCACGAAGGCTACGAGGTGACGTTCGTGGCCAACGTGACGGACGTGAACGACAAGATCTACGACGCCGCCCGCGACCAGGGCGTGCCCAGCGAGCAGCTCGCCAAGGAGATGACCGCGGCCTACGTGGAGGACACGGACGGCTTGGAGATCGGCCGCCCCGACGCGGAGCCGAAGGCCAGCGAGACGATCGACGCGATCGTGGAGCTGATTCAGGCGCTGGTGGACGGCGGGCACGCCTATCCGTCGGGTGGCGACGTGTACTTCCGGGTCGGCAGCTTCCGCGAGTACGGCAAGCTGTCGAACCGAGCCCTCGAGGACATGCGCCAGGGCGAGGACGAGGCGGACGAGCGCCTGAAGGAGTCGCCACAGGACTTCGCCCTGTGGAAGGCGCACAAGGAGGGCGAGGACACCGATTGGCCCTCGCCCTGGGGGCGCGGCCGCCCGGGCTGGCATATCGAGTGCTCGGCGATGGCCGAGCAGATCCTCGGCGTGGACTTCGACATCCACGGCGGCGGCGCGGACCTCATCTTCCCCCACCACGAGAACGAGATTGCCCAGACCGAGGCGGCGCGCGGCAAGCCGCTCGCGCGCATCTGGATGCACAACGGGATGGTGGAGCTCGACGCGGAGAAGATGTCGAAGTCGGTCGGCAACATCCGCTCGCTCCGGGGTGCGCTGGACGCCAAGGGGCGCGACGCGCTCGTCATGTACTTCGTCGGCGGTCACTATCGCGGGCCGCTCGCCTTCTCGGAGGAGGCGCTCGACGAGGCCAGCCGCGCCGTGGAACGGGTGCGCGACCTGATTCGCCGCCTCGATCCCGATGCCGGCCCGCCGAAGGGCATGGACGACTACGCCGAGCGCTTGTTCGACGCCCTGGCGGACGACTTCAACACCGCGGAGGCCCGCTCCGTGCTGTTCGAGTGGGTCTCGGACGCCAATCGCCGCATCGACGCCGGCGAGCGGGTGGGCGTTGGGCGGCTCGAGGAGATGCTCTACGCGCTCGGGCTGGAGGACCTGCTCGCCGAGGAGCAGGCTGCAGATGCCGAGGCGGAGCGCCTCTTGCAGGAGCGCGAGGATGCTCGGTCGGCTCGCGACTTCGCGACCGCGGACGCCAAGCGCGACGAGCTGGCGGCGCGCGGCTGGGAGGTCCGCGATACCCAGCAGGGCCCGCAGCTCGTGCGGCGCGGGTGATCGTCTACGGGCGAAATCCAGTGCGTGAGGCCCTGCGCGGGCGCCGCAAGGTCGAGCGGGTGTGGGCGAACGCGGGCGCGGCGCGCGAGGACTGGCTCCACGCCGCCTCGGTCGAGCGGGCCGATGACGCGGAGCTTGAGAGGCTCTGTGGATCGCCCGACCATCAGGGCGTATGCGCGGAGGCCGGCCCGTACCCGTACGAGGAGACGGCAACGCTGCTAACCGCCGACGACGCGCTCGTCGTCTGCCTCGACCAGGTGCAGGACCCGCGCAACCTGGGTGCGATCTGCCGAGTGGCCGAGTGCGCGGGAGCGGCGGGCGTGGTGATCCCCGAGCGCCGCTCAGCGGAGGTCACAGCGGTGGTGTGCAAGGCCTCCGCGGGTGCGGTGGAGCACCTCAGCGTGGCCCGCGTCCGCAACGTGGCCGACTACCTGGCCGAGGCCAAGAGCGCCGGGGCGTGGGTTTATGGCGCCTCGGCCGACGGCGTGCCCTACGAGCGGCCCGACTA
>JBKPDA010000138.1:0-8168 GCA_046727635.1 Actinomycetota bacterium
CACGGAGGGCACGGACAACCTGCTCGCGGTCGGCGCTCCGCGGTTCATCGCGCAGAGCTACGCGGGCTGGCCGTACGCTCGCGAGGGCGGGCCGGTGAAGACCGAGGCGGATCCACTCGACCCGCACCCCGGCAAGGAGGCGCGCCAGACGCTGGCGGCCATTCGCCGGCTGGAGGAGACCGTGGTGGGCGCGGCCGGGCTGGCGCTCCGCTACGGCGCCTTCTACGGCCCGGGCACGACGCTGTCGGAAGGCGGCATGCACACCGAGGCCGTGCGCAAGCGGAAGTTCCCGATCGTGGGCAGCGGCGCCGGGATCTGGTCGTTCACCCACATGGACGACGCGGCGGCCGCCACCGTGGCCGCGCTCGAGCGCGGCGCGCCGGGCGTCTACAACGTGGTGGACGACGAGCCGGCGCCGGTGTCCGAGTGGCTGCCCGCGCTGGCGGCGGCCGTCGGCGGGAAGCCCCCGCGGCACGTGCCCGCGTGGCTCGGCCGGCTGCTGATCGGCGAGCACGGCATGAACATGATGGAGAGCACCCGCGGCGCCGCGAACGCGAGGGCCAAGCGGGAGCTCGGCTGGCAGCCGATCTGGCCGACCTGGCGCGACGGCTTCCGGCGCGGGCTGGCCGCCGCGCCTACGGGGGCGGTTCCGGTCAACGGCTGAAGCGCAGCCCTCCGGGCGCGGCCGGCTCGTCCAGCTCGAGCTCGAGCGTGGCCATCACGCGCGCGAGCATCATGTACTGCCCGATCACGAGCAGCAGCTCAACGATCTGCCGCGGCGGGAGGAGAGCGGCAAGCGCCCCGAACGTGTCGTCGGAGGCACGGGCGTCGCGCACCACCTCGGTGGTGAATCGAAGGGCGGCCCGCTGGGCGGCGT
The DNA here is from genome assembly GCA_046727635.1 of Actinomycetota bacterium. Lineage (GTDB taxonomy): Bacteria > Actinomycetota > Thermoleophilia > Solirubrobacterales > Thermoleophilaceae > JAICJR01. The sequence continues at coordinate 878 of JBKPDA010000138.1, forward strand.
CGAAGCAGTCCGCCTCGGGGTCGTCGCGTTCGAGGGCCGCCACCTGGTCGTCAGTCGCGCCCACGGCCTGCGCGATCGGCACGTGCTGCACCCACTCGTACTCCGCGTGCGGAGTGAGGCTCGCCACGCGCAGGATCGCCAGCTCGCGCAGCAGGCCGTCGAGCTCCAGGTTGGCGAGCAGCGCGTCCCCGAAGCGCAGGAACGGGCGGAAGACGCTGTCGGCGTTGGCGAGCATGCGGAAGATGTTGAGCGGCGGCACGCGCTCGAGCGCCTCGCGCACCGGCTCGGAGGCGATATCCGGATCGACGTAGGGGATGCGCGCCATCGCCCTAAGCCGCGGCGCTCTGGCGCTGCCTGCGGCGCGGGGAGTGCGGCTCGATGATGCCGCCCCAGTCGGCGTCCTCGATCAGGCCCGGCTCGGTGCTCTCGATGAACTCGCGCAGCACCGCGGCGAGCGCCTCCGGGACTTCGATGTGCGGGAAGTGGGCGGCGTCGGGCAGGGTCTGGAAGTGGCTGTGGGGGATCGCCCGGTGAGCGTCGAGGCCGTGCTCGATCGGGATCGTGTTGTCCTTCTCGCCCCACACGATCAGCGTGGGCATCGAACTGAGCAGGTAGAGGCGGTCGCGGGCGCTGACGCGCTGGCCGTGCACGTCGATCACCGCACGCAGGGTGTACGCGAACGCCTTGCGGGCGCCAGGCTGCTCGAGCGGCCGCAGCGCACGGGCGATGGCCTGCAGCGCGGCGCCCTTGGCGGAGCCGCGGGCCCGCATGCGCTTGCCCGTGACCCATAGCGCGTCGAGCAGGCGCGGGTGTGCCGCGAGCGCGAGCGCGGCCGACACCCCTGGCAACGCGGCGCTCCGCAGCAGCGGGCTGACCTCGCGGCCGAGACCGCCGCTCGACACGAGCACCAAGCGCTCCACCCGCTGGGGGAACTGGTAGAAGAACTGCATCGCCACTCCGCCGCCGAGCGAGTGGCCGACGATGGTGGCGCGGTCCACCCCGATCACCGCCAGCAGGTCGCGGATGCTGGCCGCGTGTGCGCCGAGCGAGTAGTCGCCGCGCACCGCCGCCGAGTCGCCGTGACCGAGCAGGTCGGGCGCGATCACCGTGTAGCGCTCGGCCAGCTCGAGGGCCACGGTCTCCCAGTGGCGTGACGAGTTGACCATGCCGTGGATCAGCACCACGGCCGGCCCGCTGCCCGCCACGCGGTAGATCACTCGGTGGCCGTGAAGCTCGATTTCCCAGGGCTCGAACACGCGCCGCACCTTATCGAGCGCGTTCCGCGCGAGAGATCCTTAACACGCGTTAAAGGTTGAGCGGTGGGGAGTCGATATGCGCCAAAGACCCTCCCCCGACACAGGCCCCTCAAATGCTGCGCACGATCCGCGAACGAGTACAGACAGAGGAGAGCGGCTTCACGCTGGTCGAGCTCCTCGCCACGCTCATCATCATCGGCCTGCTCGCAGCGATCGCCCTGCCGAACTTCCTCGGCCAGCGCAGCAAGGGCCAGGACGCCAGCGCGAAGTCGGACGCTCGTAACGTGGTCACGCAGCTCGAGTCCTGCTTCACCGACCAGACCACCTACGTGGGCACCGGGTTCGCCACCAGCTGCCTGTCCTCCACCAACACCGGCCTGAGCCTTGGCACCGGCCAGGGTCAGGTGAACGTGACCGGCGTTACGGCCACCGGCTACACGGTCACGGCCACGTCCAAGTCGGGTAACACCTTCACCATCACCAACGTCGGTGGTGTGCTCACGCGCACCTGCTCGCCTGCGTCGACCGGCGGCTGCCTCGCCGGCGGCAAGTGGTGACGGATTCGCCGTCGGCTGATTTCGCCGTACAGCTGATCTCGCCGTCCGAGTGATCTCGCCACGCTGCCAGGCAGCGACCACCCGCAGCTGCACCGGTGCGGGCGCCAGCGCCCCCGTCCACCTTCGCAAGCAACTCTCAAGTTCCGCAGCGTCGTAGCCGATACGGCCTCGACCCAAGTGATCCCTGCAAGGAGGTCCAACATGCTGCGGAAGCTCCGCGAGCGTATTCAGTCTGAGGAGAGCGGTTTCACTCTTATCGAGCTCCTCGTCGTCATCCTGATCATCGGCATCCTGGCCGCGATCGCTCTGCCGAACTTCCTCGGCCAGCGCTCGAAGGCTCAGGACTCGAGCGCCAAGTCGGACGCTCGTAACATGGTGTCGCAGATGGAGTCCTGCTACACCGACAACAACACCTACACCGGCGGCACGACCTCCGGCACGTCGCAGAGCACCTGCCTCTCGACGAACACCGGTCTGTCGATCGGCACCGGCAACGGCAAGGTCGATGTGACCGCTTCCGGTGACAGCAACTACACGGTGGTGGCCACGTCGAACAGCGGCAACAAGTTCACCATCACCAAGCCCACGAGCGGCGTCATCACTCGTACCTGCTCGCCGACGGGCAGCGGCGGCTGCCCCACCAGCGGTAACTGGTAAGCAGTTCAGCAGCAGGCAGCAGTACCGGATCGGGCGGGCCTAAGGGCCCGCCCGTCCACTTTCTGGGGGCGCAGGTAAAGGTTCCCCCCGTTTGTGCCGCATAACGCACAAACCCAAGAACCCTCCGAAGGAGATGGCCAAGTGCTGCGCAAGAAACTCACCGCGCGCGTGCAGTCTGAGGAGAGCGGTTTCACATTGATCGAGCTCCTCGTCGTCATTCTGATCATCGGAGTCCTGGCCGCGATCGCTCTGCCGAACTTCCTCGGCCAGCGCTCGAAGGCTCAGGATGCGAGCGCCAAGTCGGACGCTCGTAACATGGTGTCGCAGCTCGAGTCCTGTTACACGGACAACAACACCTACACGGGCGGCACCACGTCTGGCACCTCGACCAGCACGTGCCTGTCGACCAACACCGGCCTGTCGATCGGCACCGGTAACGGCAAGGTGGACGTGACCGCAGCCAACGACACCAGTTACACGGTGGTCGCGACGTCGAACGCCAGCGACAAGTTCACCATCACGAAGAACACGAGCGGCGTGGTTGGCCGCACCTGCTCGCCGACCGGCAACGGCGGCTGCCCCTCGAGCGGCAACTGGTAGCGGAGTAGCCTCCCGCGCGATGAACGGGGCGGGCCTTATTGCCCGCCCCGCTCAAGCCCGGCGCCCGGCGCGCCGAAAGAGTCGAGGAACGATGGAAACGGCTTTCGCAGGCATCTCCGGCGCCGTCATCGGCAGCTTTCTCAACGTGGTGGTCTACCGCCTGCCGCTCGGGCAGTCGCTCGTCAAGCCGCGCTCACGCTGCCCGCACTGCGAGGAGCCGGTGGCGCCGCGCGACAACGTGCCGGTCCTGTCGTGGCTCCTGCTGCGTGGCCGCTGCCGCCACTGCAGCGAGCCGATCCCGGCGCGCTACCCCGCCGTCGAGCTGCTCACCGCGGTGGCGTTCGTCGCGGTGGTGCTGGCCCGGGGCATCCATCCCGAGCTGCTGGCGCTGATCCCGTTCACCGCGATGCTGATCGCCGTGGCGTTCATCGACCTGCAGTACAAGATCGTGCCCAACAAGATCATGCTGCCGGCCGCCGTGTGGGGGCTCGTGACGGCGGTCGCGTTCCGCACTCACATGGCGCCCCAGCTGCTGATCGCCGGCGCCGGTGCGTTCACCTTCTTCCTGCTGGCCGCGCTCATCCATCCGAAGGGGATGGGGATGGGCGACGTGAAGCTCGCCGGCGTCATGGGGCTCTACCTGGGGAAGCTGGTTATCCCGGCGCTCCTGGTCGCGTTCCTCGTCGGCACGGTCGTGGGCCTCGCGCTCGTGGCCAGGCACGGCTCTCGGTCGCGCAAGCTGGGGGTGCCGTTCGCGCCCTTCATGGCCTTGGGCGGCCTCGTGGCCATGCTCGCCGGCCAGCAGCTGATCGACCTCTATCTGAACCAGCTCTAGCAGGCTCTAAAGCCTCAGCCGACAACGGTCGATACGGGGAAGGCAGGCTCTCCCATGGCCCTAACCCTCTCAAAGAAGAACCCTCGCGGCTCCGTCGGCCTTGATCTCGACGGCGGCTTCGTGTCCGCTGTCCAGACCTCCGGTGGACGCATCTCGCGCGCGGCGAGCCTCGACCTTCCGTCCGGTCTCATCACCGACGGCGAGGTGACCGACGTCGAGGGCCTGAGCTCGAGCCTGAAGACCTTCTTCAAGGACCACGGGCTGCCGACGCGAGTCCGTTTGGGCGTGTCGAACCAGCAGATCGTGGTGCGTCACCTCGACCTTCCGTTGATCGAGGACCAGTCACAGCTTGCCGCCGCGGTGCGCTTCCAGGCCGCCGAGGCGATCGCGATGCCGCTCGAGGAGGCCGTGCTCGACTACCAGGTGGTCAGCCAGCAGGCGAGCCCCGAGGGCGCTCCCCGGCTCCGCGTGGTCGTCGTGGCCGCCCGCAAGGCGATGATCGAGCGCTTCGTGGACAGCGTCCGCGGCGCCGGCCTCAAGCCCGAGGGCATCGACCTGAACGCGTTCGCGCTGGTGCGGGCGCTCGCGAAGCCGGCCGACGAGCCCGCCGACGACGCTCCCGGGCTCGCCCAGTCCGCTTGCGTGTACTGCCACCTCGGCGGGGTCACGAACCTGGCCGTCGCCGTCGGCACGAACTGCCTCTTCACCCGCCCGCTCTCGACCGACTGGCGCGAGGAGGGCGACATGGTGGCCCCGGCGCTCGCCGAGGAGATCCGCCTGTCGATCGACTTCTACATGGCCCAGCCCGACGCCCGTCCGGTCGGCGAGATTCAGCTGTCCGGGCCCGGCTCCGCAATCGAGGGCCTGGCGGACGACCTGTCCGCCCTCATCCATCTTCCGGTGACCGTCGCCGATCCGCTCGGTGGCCTCGACGCCAGCGGAGCGCTCGACGGCGAGGACCCGCACCGCCACACGGTGGCGACCGGTCTCGCCCTGGGGGCCGCGGCATGAGGCCGGTCAACCTGCTCCCGGCGAGCGCGCGTCCGTACCAGGCATCTGGCGGGAAGAGCACCACGACGTACGCGTTCCTCGGCGTGCTCGCGCTGCTCGTGCTGGGCCTCGCGATCTACGTGACCACCTCGAACAAGATCGCGACCAGCAAGGACCAGATCGCGAAGGCCCAGGCCGAGCAGGCTCAGGCCGAAGCGAAGGCCGCCGGCCTCCAGGCCTACGGCACCTACTCCCAGGTGGCCGACACCCGCATCGCCACCGTCGCCACGCTCGCCATCGGCCGTATCGACTACGAGCGGCTCATGCGCGAGACCGCGAAGGTGCTCCCGGCCGGAGTCTGGTTGACGTCGGTCGACGCCGAGGCCGGAACGGGCAGCCCCGGCAGCAGCACCACCACCACCGCGTCGGGCACCAGCTCCGGTGGCCCAACCGTGCACCTCCTCGGCTGCGCGAAGACGCAGAACGACGTGGCCACCACCATCGTCCGCCTGCGAGCCATCCACGGGTCGGACGAGGTGGACCTGAACAGCTCGAGCCAGCCGCTCAAGACCGCCGGCACGACCGTGACTGACTCCGCCGGCGCTTCCGGCGGCTGCGGCAGCAACTACTCCTTCGACATCCTCGTCGACCTCAGCACGGCCAAGATCAACGGCTCCGGCGACATCGGCCAGAAGGTGCCGGTCGCGCTTGGAGGTGGCTCGTGAGCCTCAGCGACCGCGACAAGAAGATCATCTACCTGATGGTTCCGGTGCTGGTGGCCGCGGCTTACTGGTTCCTGCTGCTCAAGCCCAAGCGCCACGAGGCGGTCAAGCTCTCCGATCAGGTCGCCCAGGCTCAAGAGGCGCGGGACTCCGCCGTCTCCCAGGCCAATCAGCTCACGCAGGCCAAGGCCCGCTACCAGAGCGACTACTCCGCGATGGTGCGACTGGGCAAGGCGCTGCCAACCAAGGTCGACATGCCGAGCCTGCTCGTGCAGCTGAACGCGGCGGCGAAGGGCACCGGCATCCAGTTCGGCGCGATCACCGTCGGTGCGCGCGCCACGGCTGCCCCGATCGCGACTTCCACCGGCACGAGCGCAAGCGGCGCTTCCAGCGCGACCGTGTTCGGAGCCGCGGTGCAGAAGGCCAAGGCGGCCAACGCCGCGGAGTCGAGCTCCGTGGCTCAGTCCGCCGCGGCGAGCAACGCCGTGGGCACGACCGGCGCCTCGGGCGCCACCGGTGCGACCGGGCCGACCGGCGCGACCGGCGCGAGCGCCGCCACGTCGACCGCCCCGACCCTCGACGAGGTGCCGCTCACCTTCAAGTTCGGCGGCACGTTCTTCGACCTCGCTGACTTCTTCCATCACCTCAAGCGCTTTGTGCACGTGGCCAACGACAGGATCAACGTGCAGGGCCGGCTGATCACGATCGACAGCCTCAAGTTCACCTCGACCACGTTCCCGAGCATCGAGGCCGACGTGTCGGCGACCGTGTACCTGAGCCCGAAGAACGACGTGGCCACCCCGACCGCGACGTCCACCGGCGCGGCCGGCGAGCAGAGCGCGGCCATCTCGGCAGTGTCCTCGACCGGCTCCTCAACGCAATGAACAAGTTCTTCCTAGATCTCTGGCACGACCTTCGCCGCAAGCACTTGCTGCCCGTGGCCCTGCTCTTGGTTGCCGCGCTGATCGCCGTTCCGCTCGTGCTGAAGAAGTCCTCGAGTGGCGCCGCCGAGCCTTCGACTCCGGCCACGTCTTCCTCGTCGTCCTCGTCCGCCGACAGCAAGCCGGTGGTCGTGGCCGCGACGGATACCTCCACCACTTCGAAGCTGAGCGCCTTCGCTTCCAAGAACCCGTTCAAGCCGCACCTGCCCAAGGTGAAGAGCGCCGGCACCACCGGCAGCAGCGGCGCCGCCTCCACCGGCACGACCGGCAGCAGCGGCAGCACGAGCGGCGGCGGCAGCAGCAACTCGAACAGCGGCGGCAGCACCGGCACCGGGAACAGCAACGGTGGCTCGAACACGCAGACGAACAAGGGCCCGTACGCCTACGTGGTGAACGTGAAGTTCGGCAAGCGCGACTCGACGAAGACGTACCACAACGTCCAGAAGCTCGACGTGCTGCCGAACTCGAACAACCCGCTGCTCGTCTTCATGGGCGTGAACACCGCCGGCGACACCGCGGTCTTCCTCACCGACACGAGCCTCAAGGCCAGCGGCGAGGGCGACTGCAAGCCCAGCGCCGACGTCTGTTCGTTCCTCTACCTGAAGCTCGACAAGTCGAGCGACACCGAGGACCTGCTCGCGCAGAACTCCGACGGCACTGGCGTGGAGTACACGCTCAAGCTGCTCGACATCAAGAAGGTGCCGGTCAGCGAGCTCACCAAGGCGTCCAAGGC
>JBKPDA010000139.1:0-7520 GCA_046727635.1 Actinomycetota bacterium
TCCCGAACGCCGAGCCGCTCGACCAGTACACGGCGCGAGTGCGGGCGGGCATCGACAAGGTCGTCGCCTCCGCGGGACCCGACGCCGTCGTGGCCGCCTTCTCCCACGGCGCCGCGATCGCGGAGATCTGCCACCAGGCCACCGACAGTCGCCCGTTCGCGTTCGTCGCCGTGGACAACGCGTCGATCACGCGACTCGTGGTGCTCACCGACGGCACCTGGGTCCTGCGCAGCTTCAACGACACGGCGCACCTGGCCTAGGGCCAGGCCGGCGTCATTTCAAGAAGCCCTCGTAGTTGCGCATCATCAGCTGGGCTTCCAGCTGTTTCATCGTGTCCAGCGCCACGCCGACCACGATCAGGATCGACGTGCCTCCGAAGAAGAAGTTCGCGCTCGTCTGGTTGATCAGGATCGTCGGCAGCGCCGCTACGGCGGCAAGGTAGAGAGCTCCCGGGAACGTGAGCCGCGCCAGGATGCGATCCAGGAATTCGGCCGTGGGTCTGCCTGGCCTCACCCCCGGGATGAAGCCGCCGTACTTCTTCAGGTTGTCGGCCTGCTCCACGGGGTTGAACGTGACCGCCGTGTAGAAGTACGTGAACAGGATGATCAGGATCGACTCGCCGACGATGTAGGCGGTTCCGTTCGGGCTGAAGAAGACCGAGAAGTCGCGCGCGGCTTTGCTGTGGATCAGCTCGCCGACCGTGGGCGGGAACGCCATCAGCGACGCGGCGAAGATCACCGGGATCACGCCGGCCATGTTCACGCGTAGCGGCAGGTAGGTCGAGCCGCCGCCGGCCATCCTTCGCCCCACCACGCGCTTCGCGTACTGCACCGGGATCCGGCGCTGGCCCTCCTGGATGAACACGATCGCCGCGATCACGCCGATCGCGATCAGCGGCATCATTACCTTGAAGACCTGATCCGGGTTGTGCCAGTAGGCGTTCAGGCCGTGCGGGATGCGGGCGACGATGCTCGCGAAGATCATCAGCGAGATGCCGTTGCCGATGCCGCGCTGGGTGATCAGCTCGCCCAGCCACATGACGAGCACCGTGCCGGCGGTGAGCGTGATCACGATCAGCATCACCGAGCCGAAGTTGAAGTTCCTGAGGATGCTCTCGCTGGCGCTCGAGGTGAAGCTTCGGAACAGGAAGACGTAGCCGATCGACTGGGCGAACGCCAGGGCCACCGTGAGGTAGCGCGTGTACTGCGTGATCTTCTGCTGCCCGATCTCCCCCTCTTGGCGCAGCTTCTCGAGCGATGGCACCACCACCTGCAGGAGCTGCAGGATGATCGAGGCTGTGATGTAGGGCATGATCCCGAGCGCGAAGATCGCGAAGCGGGAGAGGCTGCCGCCCGAGAAGAGGTTGAGGAAGCCCAGCACGTTCGAGCCCGAGAACTGCTGGTTGATCGACTTGACCGCGCCGATATTGATGCCCGGCGCCGGGATGTACGCGCCGAGGCGGTAGATGGCAAGCATCGCCGCCGTGAACGCGATCTTCTTCCGGAGGTCACCGATCCGGAACGCGTTTACGAAGGTGCCGAGCACTGGACGGAGGTTAGCCGTCGAGGACCGTGCAGACGCCGCCTGCAGCCTCGATCTTCTCGCGCGCGGTGCTGGAGAAGCCGTGCGCGTGCACCGTGAGCTTCTTGGTGAGCTCGCCCTGACCCAGGATCTTCACCGGCACCTCTTTGCGCGTGGCCAGCCCGCGCTCCTTGAGCGACTCCGGAGTGACCTCGGCGCCGTCGTCGAAGCGAGCGTCGAGATCGCTCAGGTTCACCGGCTGGGTGTGGGTGCGGAAGTTCTCGAACGGCATCGACTTCTTCATGTGCGGACCGCGCAGCTTGCGCATCCGCATATGAATCGGCATCTGGCCGCCCTCGTAGTTCGGCTTGCTCTTCGAGCCGGAGCGAGCGCCCGCGCCCTTCTCCCCGCGACCCGAGGTCTTGCCGGTGCCCGACCCCTCGCCGCGGCCGACCCGCTTACGCGGATGGCGCGAGCCGGGGTTGGGCTTCAGCGAGTGGAGGCCGATCTCCTGAGCCATCTACGCCTCCTCGACCTTCACGAGGTGGCGGACGCTATGCACGGCCCCGAGCACGGTCGGGTCGTCGGGGCGCTCGGTGGTCTTGCCGATGCGGCCGAGCCCGAGCGTGCGCAGTGTGCCCTTCTGCTGCGGGTTGGTGCCGTTGGTGGACTTCACCTGCGTGATGCGCAGAGTGGCCATCAGGCAGGAACTTCGGGTGTCGGGTCTCGGGTGTCGGGTGCCGGGGACGCCTCCTCCGAGGCCGGGCCACCATTCCCTTCGGGGATCCCAAGCACCTCGCGTACCGTGAGCCCGCGCAGCTCGGCCACTTCCTGCGGCGAGCGCAGCATCTGCAGCGCGGTGACCGTGGCCTTCACGAGGTTGATCGGGTTCTGGCTGCCGAGCGACTTCGAGAGCACGTCGTGGATGCCCGCGAGCTCGAGCACGGCGCGCACGCCGCCGCCCGCGATCACGCCGGTGCCCTCGGAAGCCGGCTTCAGGAAGACCTTGCCCGCCCCGAAGATCCCGGTGACCTCGTGCGGGATCGTGGTCTTGTACATCGGCACCTTGAAGAGGTTCTTCTTGGCGCGCTCGACGCCCTTCTGGATCGCCAGCGGCACCTCGTTGGCCTTGCCGTAGCCCACGCCGACCACCGAGCGCTCGTCGCCGACCACCACAAGGGCGGTGAAGGAGAAGCGCCGGCCGCCCTTCACGACCTTGGCGACGCGGTTGATCTCGACCACGCGCTCCTGGAGATCTCCGGCAGGGCTTACAGCTGTTCTGTCTCGTGCCATAGGTTCGAACGAGGGTATCGAAGCCTCAGAAACGCAGGCCGCCCTCGCGAGCGCCCTCCGCCAACGCCTTCACCCTGCCGTGGTACTGATAGCCGCCGCGGTCGAACACGCAGGCCTCGACCCCGGCCTCCTTCGCGCGGGTGGCCAGCAGAGCGCCGGCCTTCTTCGCCTGCTCGGTGCGCTGCAGCGCGGTGAGCTCCTTCTCCGTCCAGGTGACCGCGGCAACCGTGTGGCCCTTGTCGTCGTCGATGAGCTGCGCGTGGATGCCCCGCAGGGAGCGGAACACCGACATCCGCGGACGCTCGGCCGACCCGCGGACCTTGGCGCGGACCCGGCGGCGCCGGCGCAGCCGCTTCGCGGGCTTGGTGGCAACGCTCATGCGCGCTTACCGACCTTCCTTGCCACGTACTCCCCCTCGTAACGGATGCCCTTGCCCTTGTAGGGCTCGGGCGGACGCACCTTGCGGATGCGCGCCGCGATCTCGCCGACGGCCTGCTTGTCGATGCCGCGCACGATCACCTGAGTGGGCTGCGGCACCTCGAACTCGATGCCCTCCGGCGCCGGGATGTGAACGGTGTGCGAATAGCCCACCGACAGCTCGATGTCGCGGCCCCGCAGCGCGGCGCGGTAGCCCACGCCCTGGATCTGCAGGCGCTTCTCGTAGCCCTCGGTGACCCCGTGGACCATGTTGAAGATGAGGCTGCGGGTGAGTCCGTGCAGCGCGCGATGCTCGCCGCGGTCGGTGGGGCGAGTGACCAGCACGGTGCCGTTGTCCTGCTCCACGTTCATGTCGCGCGAGATGCGCTGCTCGAGCTGGCCCTTCGGGCCCTTCACACGCACGAGCTCCGGCTCGATCGTCACCTCGACGCCGCTCGGCACTGGGATGGGCTGCTTTCCGATTCGACTCATCGCTGGATCACCAAACGTACGCGACTACCTCGCCGCCCATACCCTGCTGGCGCGCCTGGTGGCCGGTCATCACGCCCTTGGAGGTGGAGATGATCGCCGTGCCCATGCCGCCGAAGACCTTCGGCACATTGCCGGCGGGCACGTATTCGCGGCGGCCCGGGCGGGACACGCGCTTCAGCCCGGTGATCACCGGGGCGCGGCTCTCCGTGTACTTCAGGCGTACGCGCAGGGTCTCGCCAACCCGTGCGGGCTGCGTGCCGTAGTCCTCGATGTAGCCCTGCTCCTGCAGGATCCGGGCGAGCTCGACCTTGAACTTCGACGCCGGGATGTCGACGTATTCGAAGTCGGCCTCGAGCCCGTTGCGGATACGGGTGAGGAAGTCCGCTATCGGGTCGGTCATCGACATCGCGCGTCTACCAGCTCGACTTGGTCAGTCCGGGGACGTAGCCCTCGTGCGCCACCTCGCGCAGGCAGATCCGGCAGAGGCCGAACTTGCGGAAGTAGGCGCGCGGGCGACCGCACCGCTTGCAGCGGTTGTAACCCCGCGTCTTGTACTTCGGCGTGCGCTGCTGGCGCACCACTTGGGACGTCTTCGCCACTACTACTCCTCTGCGCCCTCTGGGGCGCCTTCGTCAGTTTGCTCGCCGGCCGCCTCGCCCTCGCCCTCGGGCGGCTTGGCATAAGCCTCGGGATTCTCCTCCTTGAGCTGCTCGAGCGCCGCCTGCTCCGCCTCCGCGCGGGCGCGAGCCTCCTCCTTGCGGCGCTCCTCCTCGGCCGCCTCCTCGGCGGCCAGGTCCTCGCCCGGCCGGCCCTCGTGGGCGAACGGCATGCCCAGCGCCTCGAGCAGCGCAAACGCCTCCAGGTCGCTGGCCGCGGACGTGGTGATGGTCACGTCGAGCCCGCGCACCTGGTCGATCGCGTCGTAGTCGATCTCGGGAAAGATGATCTGCTCCCGGACGCCCATCGAGTAGTTGCCGCGCCCGTCGAAGGAGCGCGGGTTGAGCCCGCGGAAGTCGCGGATGCGTGGAATCGCGATCGACATCAGCCGGTCGAGGAACTCCCACATGCGCGCGCCGCGCAGCGTTACCGCCACGCCGATGGGCATTCCGTCGCGGATCTTGAAGCTCGCGATCGACTTGCGCGCGCGCCGGATGTTCGGCCTCTGGCCGGCGATCGTGGCCAGCTGCTCCTGCGCGTTCTCGAGCAGCTTCGTGTCCGTCTTGGCCTCGCCCACGCCCATGTTCAGCGTGATCTTCTCCAGGCCAGGCGCCTGCATCATGCTGGAGTAGCTGAAGCGCTGCTGAAGCTGCGGGCGGATCTGCTCCAGATATCGCGTCTTGAGGCGCGGGGTGACCTTGGGCTCGGCTACGGCCATGAGATGGCCACCTCCTGGCTCACGTGCCATCGGGGGCGCGAGAACCGAGCTGGGCAAGGACGCAGGGCGCAGCAAATGCCGGAAGCCATTGGCGAGCCCGAGGACGCAGAACCAGCGAAGGTTCGCAGCGTCATCCGGGGGTGCGTGAGTCGGGGGGTGGCCATCTGTTAATCGATCGCCTCCCCGGACTTCTTGGCGATCCGGGTGCGCTTACCGCCCTCCCGGCTCACCCCGATGCGGGTGGGCTGGCCGCCCTTCGGGTCGAGCAGCATCACGTTGCTCACGTGGATGGGGCCCTCTTTCTCGATCACGCCGCCGATCTCTCCGCCGCGCTGGGTGTCGCGGATGGTACGCGGGCGCTGATGGCGCTTGACGATGTTCGCCCCCTCGACGTAGACCCGCTCGTTCTTCACGTCGACGCGCAGCACGCGGCCGGTCCGTCCCTTGGACTTACCGGAAATCACTTTTACTGTGTCGTCCTTACGAATTCTCATTGCCACTCAGATCACGGATCACAGATCACAGGACCTCTGGAGCCAAGCTGACGATTTTCATGAAGTTTCTTTCGCGAAGCTCGCGAGCTACGGGGCCGAAGATGCGCGTGCCGCGAGGGTTCTTCTGCGGGTCGATCAGGACGGCCGCGTTCTCGTCGAACGCGATGTAGGTGCCGTCCTCGCGGCCGAACTCCTTCTTGGTCCGCACGACCACCGCCTGCACCACCTCGCCCTTCTTGACCGACCCCTGCGGGATGGCCTGCTTGACGGTGCCGACGATGATGTCGCCCACTCCAGCGTAGCGGCGGCGCGATCCACCGCTCACGCGGATGCAGAGGATCTCGCGGGCGCCGGTGTTGTCGGCGACCTTCAGGCGTGTCTCGGGCTGGATCATCGGGCGGCCTCCGCGAGCTTCGCCGGTGCTTGGGCGAGCGAGAACCAAGCCTGGCAAGGACGCAGGGAGCGGCGAATAGCAGCGCTATTCGCGCGACCGAGGACGCCGCCAGGCGCAGCGTTCGCAGCCGCCCAAGTGCCGGCGGCGTGAGTGGAGGGCGCCATCAGCGGGCCCTCTCCAGGATCTCCACCAGGCGCCAGCGCTTGGTGCGGCTCAGCGGGCGCGACTCGATCACGCGCACCGTGTCGCCCTCGTGCGCCTCGTTCTTCTCGTCGTGGGCGTGCAGCGTGGACGACTCGCGCACGATCTTCTTGTAGGTGCGATGCCGGCGGGCGACGTCGATGCGGACTGTGATCGTCTTGTCCGGCTTGGCGGACACAACCACCCCCTGGCGCACGCGCGGACGGCCGGGGCCGTGCTCCTTCGCCTCGATCTGTGGCGCGGGCTGCTTCGGCTGGGCCGCGCTCTTCTCGCGTTGGCGCAGGCGGTAGCGGCGCCTGGCGGCGGCTCGCGATGCCCGCAGCGAGGCGCGCTCGGCCTGGCGCTCTTCGGGGGTCCGGGACGGCCGCGCCTCGCCCGCGTGCGCGGAGCGCTTGCGCTTGCGCTGCTGCTTGGGATGGAGCACCTCGGCCGGCTCCTCGTCGGCTGCTGGTGCGGCCTCCGCGGCGGGCGCCTCCTCGGCGGCCTCTTCCGCGGGGGGCTCCTCCTGAGCAGGCTCCTCGGCGGCAGGGGCCTCGGCAGCAGGCTCGTCCTGCTCCTCCGCACTCTGCACTTCCGCACTCTGCTCTTCTGGCGTCTGCTCTTCCTCGATCATTGGCTCTGTCGCTTCAACTCTCTCTCGACGTCTAGCCCGCGCTGACTCGCCACCGTGAGGCCTCGCGCCAGCTCCCGCTTCGCCTCTCTGAGACGTGCGGTGTTCTCGAGCTGCCCCGTGGCGTGCTGGAAGCGCAGGTTGAACAGCTCCTGCCGCTTGTCCCCGATGAACTCGGCGAGCTCGGGGTCCTGAAGGCTGTTGGTATCCGTCCGCTTCACTCGTCCTGGCCCTCACGCACCACGAACTTGGTCTTCACGGGAAGCTTGTGTCCCGCCAGGCGCATGGCCTCGCGGGCGAGCGGCTCGGGCACGCCGGCCAGCTCGAACATCACGCGACCGGGCTTCACCACCGCGACCCAGCCCTCGGGCGAGCCCTTGCCGGAGCCCATGCGGGTCTCGGCCGGCTTCGCCGTGACCGGCTTGTCCGGAAAGATGTTGATCCAGACCTTGCCGCCGCGCTTGATCTTGCGGGTCATCGCGATACGGGCAGCCTCGATCTGGCGGTTGGTGATCCAGCCGCGCTCGAGGGTCTTCAGCCCGTACTCGCCGAACTCCACGCGCACGCCGCCCTTCGCGTTGCCGGGCATGCGGCCGCGATGCTGCTTGCGGTGCTTGACGCGCTTCGGTTGGAGCATTGGTTAGCCCCTTCCTCCTCCGCCGCCACCGCCGCGTGGGCCACGGCCGCCGCCGCGGCCACCGCGCCCACCGCCACCGCCACGAC
>JBKPDA010000140.1:0-5818 GCA_046727635.1 Actinomycetota bacterium
GCGATGGAGTCGCGAGCCGATGAGCTGGGCCTCGGGCCGCGGGAGGATGCGGCGGCCTGAGGTGGACCTCCACCTGCGCCTGGCGGATCGTTCCTGGCCGGTCCTGCGGCGGCTGATGGCGGGCCACGCGACGGTCTACCGCGCCAGCGGAGGCCTCGTCGGTCACCGGCTGCCCGGGCTGCCGCCGATCCTGCTGCTCGACCACGTGGGCGCGAAGAGCGGCCGCAAGCGCACTACGGCGCTGCTCTATGTCGAGGACGGCGACGACGCGGTGATCATCGCCTCGAAGGGCGGCTACCCCAAGCATCCCGCCTGGTACCACAACCTGCGCGCGAATCCGGACACCACGGTGCAGATCGGCCGCGAACGGCGCGAGGTGCACGCCCGCGAGGCCACGCCCGAGGAGCGCGAGCGCATCTGGCCCAAGGCGGTGGCCGCGTACGGGCCGTATGCCGAGTATCAGGCGCGCACGCCGCGGAAGATTCCGGTCGTGATCCTCGAGCGGCGCTAGCGCCAGCGGCCGCCGGCCTTCGCCCAGCCCGCGGCGTGCTCGACCGAGCAGAACGCGTCGGGGATGCGGTGCTCGCCGCGGTGGCGCACCAGCAGCACTGCAGCAGGCTCTCCGCACTCCGCACACCGGCCTTCCGCGCTCTGGCCCTCGCCCACCTCCCATCGACCACCCTGAATGTGCCACGGCACCACGTGCTCGAGCCTGCAGAAGACGGCCATCCGATCCCCTTCGTAGAGCCGGTATCCGTCGTCGGGCGCGACCGGCTTCCGGCACCAGCTGCACGTCATTTCGGTCATCAGGGGCGCTGGGTAGTCTCCAGCTGACTATGGCGGAAGCCCGCATCATCGTCCTTGAGGGCGACGAGACCGGTCAGGAGCTGCTCGAGCAGGCCATCCGCGTGCTCGACCCCGACGTGACCCAGGTGGACATCGAGCTGGAGCACTACGACCTCTCGCTCGAGAATCGTCGCAACACGAACAACGACGTGGTGCACGCCGCCGCACGGGCGATGAAGGAGGCCGGCTTCGGCATCAAGGCCGCGACGATCACGCCCGAGGGCAAGGACGACGTGGGCAGCCCGAACCGCATCCTGCGCGAGGAGATCGACGGCAAGGTAATCATCCGCACCGGCCGCCGGATCCCGGGTGTCACGCCGATCGCGGGCGTCCACTACCCGATCTCCGTGGTGCGCATGGCGGTTGGCGACGCCTACGGCGCCAAGCAGTGGCGCGAGGACGAGGATGGCGACGAGATCGCCTATCGCACGGAGCGCATCTCTCGCTCCGTCTGCCGGGCGGTGGCAGAGTTCGCCTTCCGCACCGCGAAGAAGATCCACGGGCGGGTGTACGGCGGGCCCAAGTGGACGGTGAGCCCCGTCTACGAGGGCATGCTCAAGGAGGAGCTCGACTCGGCCGCGGAGCGCCACCCCGAGGTGCCGTACCAGCCTGTGCTGATCGACGCCACCTACGCCGGGCTCGTGTCCGGCTCTGCGGATGCGCCGCTCGTGATTCCCGCGTTGAATCGCGACGGCGACTGCCTGTCCGACATGGTGCTCCCATTGTTCGGCTCGATCGCCGGTGCGGAGTCGGTCCTGCTGTCCTTCGACGAGCAGCACGGACTCGGCGCGGTCATGTCCGAGGCGCCGCACGGCACTGCGCCGGCGCTGCAGGGTAAGAACATCGCCAACCCGATGGCGATGCTGATGGCGTCGGCGGCCGTTCTCCACTACATCGGTGAGGCCGGGCACGGCGCCGCCGACCTCGCCTCGCGCGCGATCTACGAGTCGGTGCTCGAGGCCACGGCCACCGGCGTGCGGACGCCGGACCTCGGCGGCTCCGCCACCACAAGCGAGTTCACCGACGAGGTGATCTCGCGCACGCGCACGAAGATCGACATCTGGACCTCGCTGGGCTCGACGGTCTAGGTCTAGGGCACGTCGCGCAGGTTCGGCACGCCCGTGTACGTCGCGCCGGCCAGGCCCGGGGTGTTGGGCTGCACCACCACGTGGCTCCCACCGGCGTGGTTCACGTAGAAGTCGTCGTTCGGGTTGTTCGGGTTGAAGTTCTTCTCGGAGTAGGGCGGGTAGCGGCCGTCCTTTGGCAGCGGGCCGTTGAGGTAGCCCGCCTGCCCGGACTGGCAGTCCGCGTTGCCCTGGGCGTCGATCGCGGGCTGGTAGGCCTGGTTGTGGTACGCCTGGTAGTAGTCGCCGGTCGCGTTGGTCGTCGTCTTCGCGCTCACGTTTGCCGGCAGGTCGGCGGGACGCCAGTTGGCCGAGTCGCCCAGCTTGCCGGGCTGGATCAGGGTCTGATCCTGCCGCACCAGGACGCGCTCCACGGTGCCGCCCTTCACGTCCTCGGAGAGGTGGCCGCCGAGGCCGCTGAACCAGTAGGTGCCGTAGTTGCATACCGACTGGAACGGCGAGACGTACTCGAGGAACGGACCGCTGATCGCAACCGTGGTCGTCAGGTCCTGGAGCGCCAGGAACGTGTTCGGGTTGCGCGCGAGGTAGTCGAGCGACTCGAGCAGGTCCTGCGTGCGCTGGTTGAGATCGACCGTGCGCGGCAGCACGTCCTTGCCGGCGGCGAGCGCGCCGTCGAGTGCCGGCAGCGTGTTCGGCAGCTCGGCGGCCGCGGGCCTCAGCCGGTGCGACAGGTCCGCGAAGTCGGTCAGGAACGGCTCCTGGGTCTTGAAGCTCGCTATCGCCGTGTCCAGCGTGGGCGGCGCCTTCTCGATCGACTGCTCGAGGTTGGCCGGACTGTGGTCGATGGCCGCGAAGGTGTCGGCCATGTTCGTGAACAGCGCTGCCTGGGTGCTCGCCACGGGCGCGACCTCGGCCGCGGCGTGGCCTATCTCCCTGAAGAAGTCGGACAGGTGGGTCTGTGGGCTCGACAGGTTCCGCATCACCGGCGTCAGGTGCTGGAGGAACGGGTTGAGCGCCTCGATCGCGCCGCCCAGCTGCTCGCCGCGTCCGGCAAGGGCGTCGCCGAAGCCCTTCAGGGACAGCCGCGAGGCGTCGCGCGTCCGCTGGTCGAAGGTGTCGAACAGGTCGTCGAACTCCACCGGCGTGCCCGCGGACTTGAGCGGGATCGTGTCGCCCGGCCGGTAGGTGGCCTTTGCGTGGCCGGGATTGATCTGCACGTACTTGATCCCGAGCGCCGAGCGCTGGCGGACGATGAGCGTGCTGTCCTTCGAGAGCGGCTCCACCGACTTGTCGAGCTTCAGGTGGATCTTCGCGACCGTCCGGTGCTGCGCCGGGTCGTAGTACGGCACCAGCTTGTCCACCACGCCCACCCGGAAGCCGCCGACCCGAACCTCGTTGCTCTGCACGAGGTTCGCCCCGCTCGGCACCTCGGCCCAGATGTCATAGGTGGGCACGAACGGCAGGCCGGTGTTGGCGTTGTACGCGAGGAAGACGGCCACGATGAGGATCAGCACCGTCACCGCGCCGAGGAGCACCGGCGAGGCCACGAGGGAGGCGCTGCTGCGGCGGGTCATGGCCGAGCGAGCGCCATCACGGCGCTTCCCCCTGCCGGCACCCCTGCCGAGCTCCCACGCTGCCCTGGTACCCGCCCTGGGTGAACCCCAGCGTGATCTACGTCATGCAGAGCGACGTAGTAGCGCGCACATGGCTCGTGAGTACGTGTTCATCGACGAGTGGGACCTTGAGGCGCCGATCCTGGCCGTGTTCCGCGCGCTCTCCGACGTCACGACCTATCCCGAGTGGTGGAAGCCCGTGTACTTGTGGGCGGAGGCGGACGGGCCGCTGCGTCCGGGTCGCGTCGCGCGCGAGCGGTTCAAGGGCCGTCTGCCGTACGAGCTGTCCACGCAGTCTGTGATCCTGCGGCTCGAGCCGCCGCGGGAGTTCGAGGTCGAGGTGGTCGGCGACCTCTCTGGGCGCGGCGTCTGGACCCTGTCGCAGCTGCCCGGCGGGCGCGTCCACGTTCGTTTCGACTGGCGCGTGAACGCCAATCGCCCGCTGCTCCGCTGGCTCAGCCCGGTGCTGCGCCCCGCCTTCCGCTGGAACCACAACTGGGCGATCAAGCGCGCGATCGAGGGTCTCGAGCCCTACGCGCGCGCCTCGGCCTCGGTGCCGCTTTCGGCGCCGGCGTCCTCCGCGTAGGGCTCGAGAGCGCGCCGAACGTCGTCTGGGATCGGGCGCTTGCCCCCTTTCGCCAGGTCGACGAACACGTGCCGCATCTCCCCCTCCACCAGCACTTCGCCTTCGCGCTTCACGTCGATCCGCGTGGACATGCCGGTGTTCCCCAGGCGGGTGATCCACCAGTCGAGGTCGATCTCGTCGTCGAAGCGAGCCGGCGTCCGGTAGCGCGCGTGTGCCTCGGCCACCACCAGGTCGGTGCCGGCCGCGGTCATCTGGCCGTAGGGATAGCCGGCCCGGCGGAACGCCTCGGTGAGCGCGACATCGAAGTACGCGAAGTAGTGCGAGTTGAAGACGACCCCCTGCTGATCGCACTCGTCGTAGCGGACGCGCAGCCGGTGGGTGATGCGCTGGGCCATGTCGGCGGCAGCCTAGCGGCGGCTCGCGCGGCCCCTCATCACGCCGCGCACCGTGGCCCCCCTTTCCGTCCGACCCCCTCCCTACTCTCCCGAACACATGTTCCCCGCCCGCTTTCACCGTCTCTCCCGCGCGCTCGACCTCGCCCTGGAGTTCGCCACCCTTGGCGAGCTGCGGCTGGCCGAGCCCCTGGACACGTGGGAGGAACACGCGGCGGGGTGGCCGGAAACGCCGGCGGCGGCAGAGCGTGCCCCGAGCCTGCCGCCGCCATTCCAGCCCGGCGACGCGGCATCCCCGCCCGGCGACGCGCCGTTCCCGCCCGCCACGGCGGCGGGCAGGCGCGCGGCCGAGGAGCGCCGTACATTCGAGGAGCGCCGGGCGGCCGAGCGGGCAAGGGCGGTGCCGTCATGCGCAGGTGCCCGCGAGCAGCGCCACATAACGCGCCCCCGGCCACGCCCGGGACGAGAGCGCGCAGGCGCGGTGAAGCCGCCGGAGCAGCCCTGCCTGTGGACGGGCCCCTAGAAGTTCCGCACGAAACGCACGATCAGATCGTCGCGTTCGTAATCGCTTGCCACCCAAAGGGCCAGGGCCTCGGCTTCCTCGCTGCCAACCAGGGCGGTCACGCGGCGGGCGCCCTTGGCGCGCAATCGCTCATGACCCGCTTCGACGAGCCGCCGACCGAACCCCTGCCGCCGGAACTCGGGTAGGACCGCGAGCCGGTACATGTTGCCGCGCCAACCCGTCCCAGGTGGCGATGATCACGCCCACGAGCTGGGCATCGCGCTCAGCCACCAGCAGCCCGTCCGGGCTGCGCTCGAGCAACCGCTCCACGCCGGCGGCGTCGTCGGGCGTCCGTGCAGTGGCGCTGCGGGCGACCGACCAGAGACCCAGGACGGCGGGAATGTCGCTCAGCGTGGCAACCCTGATCCTGATGTCCTCTGCGCGCGCGTCCCCTCCACCGGCGTCACCTCCACCCGCGGCACTTGCGCCTGCCTCCGTTCCACCCGCAGCCCCGTCCGCAGCGCCTGCGCGGCCAGTCGTCTTCACGCGGCTTCCCGCCACTGGCGCAGCTCCTCTTTGAACCACTCGAGTGGCTCCGGGCGCTTCCCTTCGGTAGAACCGTCGAGCTCGACGAAGCGCAGGAAGAGGTCGGCATCGGGGATGCGGCGGAGCAGATCTTCCAGGCGCTTGCGATCGAGCCAGCCGGTCCGGCGCCACTTGCGCCAGATCCCGTAGGGGCGGTCGTGGAGCTCGATCGTGGTCAGCAGGCGCTCGTCGTCGGTGTAGCGCTCGGC
>JBKPDA010000141.1:0-6067 GCA_046727635.1 Actinomycetota bacterium
GACCGCGGCCACGTGCGCGTAACGGGCGACGCCGCGGTCGTGAAGCTGATCGGCAACGTGATAGAGCGGCAGCTGGCGCGGGCGCGCTGAGCGCGGCTTCGGCGGCGGACGGGCGCTCGCGTCGGCGGCGCAGACCGCCGCTGGGCTCTGGCGACCGGCTTCGCCGGGGCAATGAGGGGGGGCGAAGCCGGGCGCTTTGTTGATTTGACTTGCAATGCGCGGTCAAATCAACAAAGCGATCGCTCGACTGGCGAATCGGCGGAAGGGTCTGGTCACGCGTGAGGAACTCGTGGCGTCTGGCCTCACTCGTGGTCAGATCGATGCGCGTGTGCAGAGCAGAGCGTTGATCCCTCAGTACGACGGGATTTACCGCGTCGGTCACTGTGCCCCGAACATCGAGTCCTCTTACCTAGCTGCTGTCCTCGCCTGCGGTGACGGTGCGCTGCTTAGTGGGCGCGCGGCCGCGTACCTCTACGGCCTCATCAAGGGCGACCAGCGGCCGCCCGAGGTAACGACACCGACTCAGCGGCGACCGAAAGGCGTCGTCGTCCGGCGCGCGTCCGTCCATCGGCGCGAAGCCACCATCTACCGAGGGATTCCCGTCACCACGGTGGCGAGGACCGTCGTCGATATGGCCGCGCAGTCGACGCCCGAGGAGCTCGCAGTCATGTTCCACGAAGCCGCGGTGAAGTTCCGCGTGAAGCCACAGCACATCGAGGCCGTGCTGCAGCGGCGCCCCAACAGCCCTGGCGCGAAGACGCTTCGGCGCGTGATCAACGGCGACGAGCGCGTCCTGCTCAGCGAACTCGAGCGTGCCTTTATTGCTCTTTTGCGCAGGCACGACCTGCCGCTGCCGAAGACGAACATCCCGCGCGACGGGCACTGGGTCGACTGCCGCTGGCCCGAGCACAACCTCACCGTCGAGCTCGATACCTACCGCTACCACGGCACTCGCAAAGCGTGGGAGCGAGACCAGCGAAGGGAGCGCAAGGCGCGGGCCAGAGGCGACGAGTACCGCCGCTACGTCTGGGGCGACGTCTTCGAGGACGGTGACGCAACCGCCGCCGAGCTACGTCAGCTGCTCAGCACGCTCTCGTCGTAGAGCTTCTTCACGCGCACCGTTCCCTTCGGCGCGGCCGCCAGGCACAGCTCGCACAGCACGCACTCGTCGAGGTTGTCCTCGACGATCTCCACGTGACCGTCCGCGTTCTTGAAGATGTCGACCGGGCACGCGTCCTCCAGCTTCTGCGCGATGTCCGCCTCGGAGCGGATCGAGTCGTCGACCTCTACGTCGATGAACATCCCCGGCATCAGGCCGCCACCTCCTTGCCGAGCTTGGCCTGGACCAAAGACGGGATCTCGGCGATCTCCTCGGCCACGGTGATGCCGGCCTCCTGCAGGCGGGCGATCTTCTCGGCGGCCGTGTCGGCCTTGCCCTCCACGATCGTGCCGGCGTGGCCGAAGCTCATGCCGGGCATCGCGTCCATGAAGCGGCCGGCCATGAAGGCGACGATCGGCAGCCGCGAGTCGTTCTCGGTTACCCAGCGCGCGAGCTCGGCCTCCATCCGCCCGCCGGGCTCCGTGTAGATGACGATCGCCTGGGTCTGCTCGTCGGCCTCAAAGAGCGGCATCAGCTCGGCATACGAGGACCCGATGATCGCGTCGCCGCCGATCGAAACGGCGGTAGAGACGCCGAGGCCGGCGGCGCTCAAGGTGGAAGAGATCTCCGTGGTCATGCCGCCGGAGCGCGACATCACTCCGACGATCCCCGGCTTGTACGCCTTCGCGGCGTCCTTGGCGGGACCGCCGATACCGCCCATCTTTGCCACGCCCGGTCGAATGATCCCGAGGCAGTTCGGGCCGATGATGCGGGCGCCTCGGAGCCGCGCGAGCTCCACCATCTGCGCCACGTCGTAGCGCGGGATGCGCTCGGTGACGATCACGATCAGCTTGATGCCGGCCTCGATCGCCTCGAACACGGCGTCGCGTGTAAAAGCAGGCGGCACCGTGACCACCGAGCCGTCGGGCACCGACCCGACGGCCTCCACCAGCTGCGCCACGGAGTCGTAGACCGGCACGCCATGCACCTCGCGGCCGCGCCGGCCGGGCGTCACGCCACCCACGATCTTGGAGCCGTAATCCAGACATTCGCGCGTGAGATTGACCGCCTCGCGCCCGGTGATCCCCTGCACGATGAAGGTCGTGCTCTCGTCGATCAGCATGTTGCTCACGCCGGCACCCCTACCTTCTCCACGGCGCGGCGCGCCGCCTCGTGCATCGACACCGTGCGGTCGCAGTACTCCACGCCGTACTTCTCGAGGATCTTGAAGCCCTCGTCCTCCCAGGCTCCGGGGATGCGGAAGATCGCGATCTTCTCGGCGGGATCGAACCCAAGCTCGACGCACGCCTTGATCACGCCGCGGGCCACGATGTCCACCCGTGTGTTGGAGACGATCGACATCATCACCGCGATCTTGTCCACGCCCGGCTTGGACAGCACGAGCTTGGTGAGGTTGCAGGCCTTGGACACCGACGGGTTGCCGCCGATCTCGCAGTAGTTGGCCGGGCGGCCGCCGTGCTTCTGCACGGCGTCGAACAGGGTCAGCGAGCCGCCGCCCGCGCCGATCACCAGCCCGAGGTTGCCGTCGAACTCGGTGACGTTTCCGGCAACGCCGCGGTGGTCGACCGCATCGATGCGCTCGCCCTCGATCTCGAACGGGGTGGGCTCGCGCGCCTCGCGCGTCTCCTCGTCGGCGACGCCGAGCTCGGCGAGCAGCTCCTTTTGCCGCGGCCGGCCTTCGTTCTCCATGTCCATGTGCGCGTCCACCGCGATGAACGTGCCGTCCTCGAGCTTCGCGAGCGGGTTGATCTCGGCGAGGGTCATGTCGTACTTGACGAACAGCGCGGCCAACCGAGAGAGGATTGGCGTCAGCCGATTGAGGTCCGATCCAGTGATCCCGATCGAGGCGATGGCGTCCTTCGCGCGGAAGTCCATGTGCGGCAGGATCGTGGAGAAGTGGCCGCGGCCGATGTGGTCCGGATGCTGCTCGGCCACCTCCTCGATGTCGATCCCGCCCATGTCGGAGAACACGAACGTGGGCAGCTTGCGAGTGCCGTCGTAGATCACGCCCGCGTAGTACTCCTTGGCGATCGGCGCCTTGGCGCCCACCAGCACGCCGCGCGGCATGTGGCCATTGATCTCGAGCTCCAAGATGGAGGCCGCGTGCTCGCGCGCCTCCTCGGGCGTATCGGCGAACTTCACGCCGCCCGCCTTCATGCGCCCGCCGGTCAAGACCTGTGACTTCAAGACGACCGGGCCCCCAACCGAAGCGGCGATGGAGGCGGCCTCATCCGCGGTACGCGCGAGCCCGCCGTCGGCGACGGGAATCCCCTCGCGGGCAAGCACCGCGCGCGACTCGTACTCGAAGAACCTCATCGGAAAAAGCCCCCACACCCGAGACCCGAGACCCGAGACCCCCTCATGCTGCAACCATCCCGTACGCCTGCGCCAGCTCGGGGTCCTTGGCCGCAAGCTGCTCAGCCAACGTAACCATCACCTTGCACTGCTTCCAGGTGGCGTCGTCCTGCATCTTGCCGTCGATCATGTGCACGCCGCGGCCGTCGGGAATCGCCTCGATCACCTTGCGCGCGAACGCCACCTCCTCCGGATCCGGCGAGAAGACCTTCTTGGCGATGTCGATCTGCACCGGATGCAGCGACCACGCGCCCACGCAGCCAAGCAGGAACGCCGCGCGGAACTGGGTCTCGCAACCGAGCACGTCCTTGATGTCGCCGTACGGCCCGTAGAACGGCAGCGCGCCCACGGAGGTACAGGCGTCGACCATACGCGCGATCGAGTAGTGCCACGGGTCCTGCTGATACGAAGGCCGCGGCGCCTCGGGGTCATCCGGATTCGGGTCCGCGATCGTGCGGTAGCCGGGATGCCCGCCGCCGACGCGAGTGGTCTTCATGCGGCGCGAGGCGGCCAGGTCGGCCGGGCCGAAGCTCATGCCCTGGATGCGCGGCGAAGCGGCCGCGATTTCCTCGAGATTCGAAACACCGAGCGAGGTCTCGAGGATCGCGTGGATGAGGATCGGATGCGACAGGCCGGCCTTGGCCTCGAGCTGGGCGAGCAGCCGGTCCACGTAATGGATGTCCCACGGCCCCTCGACCTTCGGGACCATGATCACCGAAAGCTTCTCGCCGATCGCCATCACGAGCTCGGTGATGTCGTCGAGCACCCACGGCGACTCCAGGGCGTTCACGCGGGTCCAGAGCGCCGTGTCGCCGAGCTCCATCTCGCGGCCCACCCGGATCAGGCCGGCGCGCGCCGCCTCTTTGCGATCCACCGGAATCGCGTCCTCGAGGTTGCCGAGCAGGATGTCCACGGTGGGCGCGATGTCGGGCACCTTCGTGACCATCTTCTCGTTCGAGAAGTCGAGGAAATGGATCATCCGCGAGGGGGTGACCGGGATCTCGCGCAGCGGCTCGGGCGCGTCGATCGCTAGTGGCTTGAAGAAGTCGCGTGGGTTGCGCACGTACTGCTCCTGTTTCGACTGGGGGCGCGAAACCTCGGGCGGCGCCCTCCCCGGGGGCGGCGAAATCTACCGTAAGATTGGACCGGGTTGACTCACGAGTCAACACAGGTGGCAAGCGACCAAGGGACTGAATGACCGATACCGCCTCACACGCAGTGGATACCGACCAGGCCAGCCGGGAGGCCAGCGGCGCCCGCCAATATGGCCGCTATCTCGAGGAATTCGAGGTCGGCGCCGTTTACAAGCACTGGCCCGCGAAGACAGTCACGGAAGCCGATGACCACCTCTTCTGCCTCCTCACGATGAACCACCATCCGCTGCACATCAACGACGTGTATGCGCGCGAATCGCAGCAGGGCCGCAACGTCGTGGTGGGCCCGCTCGTGTACTCGCTCGCACTCGGAATGTCGGTGGGCGACGTGTCCGGCAAGGCCATCGCCAACCTCGCCACCGAGGAGCTCTCTCACCCGGCGCCGGTGTTCCACGGCGACACGCTGTTCGTGGAGAGCGAGGTGCTGGACGTGCGGGCCTCGGAGTCCAAGCCCGACCGCGGCGTGGTGAAGGTGCGTACAGATGTCTACAACCAGGATGGAGTCCTGGTCGCCACGTTCAAGCGCGCGGTGCTGGTGCCGAGGAAGCCCGAGTAGGAGTACGGAAGTACGGAGTACGGAGGTACGGAGAGGCATTCTCCGGAGTTTCCGCACTCTGTACCTCTGTACCTCCGTACCTCTGTCGCTCCGTCCCCCACCGGTGGTAGCGTGGCCGGTGCGTGGGAGAGCCAGCGCAGGCCCACATCGACGAGTCAGTCTCCTCTGAGCTAGGTGAGCGCGTTCGCGCGATCGTGGCTGCGGCGGAGAGCATGGCGAGCGACATGAAGGCGGACGCCGAGCAGTACGCGGAGGCTCGGCGACGGGAGATCGATGAGGAGGCCGAGCGGCGGTTGCGCGAGGCGCGTGAGCGCGCCGACCGCCTTGTGCAGGAGCGAGTAATGCGCATGTCCGAGCTGAGCGACTCGATTGTTGCGCGCTCGGAGGCGGTTCTCGACCGGCTGGGTCAGGCGGAGGAGGTGCGCCGCCAGCTGGACGAGCTCGTGCAGTCGCTGGGCCACGCGGCTCAACAGGTCACCGACGAGGTGGGCGAGGAGCACCCGATGGCGGATCAGGTGCGGCCGCTGCCACCTCCGGGCGAGGAGCGGCCCACGCTGCGGCCAGTGGAGTCGCCGCCCGCGCAGCGCGACGAACACCTCGAGAACGCCCGCCTGGTCGCCCTGCAGATGGCGGTGGCCGGTCGCTCGCGCGAGGAGGTTGCCGCCCACCTCCGCGACGAGTTCTCCATCGAGGAGCCCGAGCCGATCCTCGAGCAGATCTTCACCGAGGATCTGAGAGTTAGCCCTGATCAGGGCTAGGCAGACCGCTTCAGCAGCCGGCTGAGCCACGGCCCGCGTGTGGGCGGGCGCTGCTCGCCGCGGGGCTGCTCGATGGGCGGCGGGGGCAGCGGCTCGCCGGCGAGGATGGCTGCCGGCGCGTCGG
>JBKPDA010000142.1:0-15171 GCA_046727635.1 Actinomycetota bacterium
CCGCCACCAGCTCGTCGGCGAGGTGCTCGAGCGGCTCCACCAGGAAGTCGAGTGCGCCCGTCACCAGGACCACGCGGTCGCCGCGCGCGCGATGTGCACGGATGCGCCGCACCGCCGCGTGGTGCACGCGCGGCAGGATGAACTCGCTGAGCGCCTTGCTGGCCCGCTCGCGCAGCTCGTCCGCCGGCAGCCCCCGGTACTCGCGGTAGAAGGCGCGGTTGAAGCCCGCGCGCGAGCGCCGGTCGAGCGACATCCAGCCGCCGACGCGCGCGGCCAGCGTGGCCATCCACAGCGCGCGGTCGAGCGACGGCATCGTGCCGCCGCGGAGCCAGGCGTAGAAGTGCACCACCGTCGCGTTGAGCACCACGCCCTCCACGTCGAACAGCGCGAGCGCCGGCGGGCCCTCCGGCAGGCCGGCCTCGGCGGCCGCGCGTCCCACGGTGGCCATCCCCCTCCGCGGCGGCCGCGCCAGCTCGCGGAGCGCCGGAAGGTGCACCTCCTTCAGGTACGTGGGCCAGTGCACCGCCTCTGTGTCGAAGTCGAACTCCGAGCGATCGTCCGGGTGCAGCTGCTCCAGCAGCTCGCGCGCGCCGCGGTCGTCGAACATGCAGTCGAGCTCTGTGTAGGGGCCGTAGATCTGAGCCAGCCGCTCGAGCCGCTCGAGCCGGCGCTGCTCCTTGTGCAGGCGGCGCTCGGCATCGTCCACGCGCGGGACGGCCACGCGGTCGAGCAGCGACCGGGCGGTCTTGATCGCCCGCTGCCCGCGGTCGAGCGCGCCGAGCACGCGGCCGCTCGAGCTGAAGCTCCACTCGGGCACCTCCACCGGCAGCTGGTCCTCGCCCGCCAGCGGGTGGTCGCGGAAGTACTCGGTGATCGCCTCGGCCATATCACCGATCGTCAGCGGGTTGCGGCTGCCGCTGGCGATGGCGATCGTGCGCGGGCCGTCCTCGGGCGGATGCGCCGCAGCCGCGATGCACGCGTTCGCCACGAGGTCCACCGGCACGAGGTCAAGCCGCACCGAGCGCTCGCCCGGGAAGCGCGGCACCATGCCCATCGCGTAGGCGAGGATCACCGGGTCGGCCACCTTCAGCCCCTCGAGCCAGCCGGGGTACGGCATGTGCAGCGCGGACTCGATGATCGTCGGTCGCACGATCGTGAGGCCGGGCAGGTCCTCCTGCAAGAGCAGCCGCTCGCCCACCGCCTTCGACAGTCCGTACGCGTCGGTCCAGCCGAGCGAGCGCGAGCGCTCCCGGCCGCGGGCCACCAGCTCGTCGATCACCCACTGGCGGCGGAGCTCCTCGGCGCGCGCGCCCACCGCGGGGGCGCCGGCCGGCCCGATCTCCTGACTCGCGTCGCTCACGAAGCGCTTCTGGTGGTGCGGCAGGCGCGAGTCGGACTCCAGCTCGGCGCGCCACGAACGCGCGGCCGCCAGCTCTGCCTCGAGGTCGATCTGCGGCTCGGCCGGCGACAACCCCGACGGTCGCTCCAGCACAAGCCCAGTGCGCCGGCCCGACGCGTACGCCGTCGACACGTGCACGAAGCTGCTCGGCAGCCCGGTTTCGCGGAGCGCGCCGACCAGGTCCATCGTGCCCAGCACGTTCAGCTCGAGCATCTGGTCGAGCGGCTCCTCGAACGACACCGACGCCGCGCAGTGGATCGCCACGTCCACGCCCTCGAACGGCGCGAGGTCGTCGCGGCCGAGTCGGGGCGAGAGCAGGTCACCGGCAATGGCCGTCACGCGGCCGGTCTCCACCGCCAGGCCCAGGTCCGCGGGGCTGATCCCCTCGAACGCCGATGCCGACAGCACCTCGCGCGACAGGCGCTCGCGCGCGGCCTCGTCATCCGAGGCGCGAAGGAGCACGCGAATCGAGCCGATGCCGGGCAGCGAGCGAAGGCAGGCGGCGAGCACCGCCTTGCCGACGAACCCGGACGCGCCCGTCAGCAGAAGCGTACGCCCAGCCAGCTGCTCCGCGATGCTCTGCTGTGCATGGTCACGGGGCATGCCGCACGTGCAAGATACACGGCTCTACTGACTTGTCAGTAGTGACCTATGATCGGCGCGTGAGCACCGTCCGCGAGGGGTCCCGCGCGAGCTCTCAGGAGCGCATTCTCGAAGTCGCCCGCGAGGAGTTCGCCGAGCACGGATTCCGGGGCGCGCGGCTGGCCGACATCGCGCGCCGCGCGGGCCTCAGCCACCCCACGCTGCTCTACCACTTCAACTCGAAGGAGGACCTCTACGCGGCCGTGATCGCCGCCGCCGTGGCGGACTGGGCGTACGACACGGAGGCCGCCGCGTCCGTGGGTCTGTCCGGGTTCGCGCAGGTGGAGGCGATCCTCGACGCCGGCTTCGGCTTCCTCGCCACGCACCGCGACTTCGTGCGCATCATCCGGCGCGAGGCGCTCGACGGCGGCGGTCGGCTGGAGGTGATGCTGTCGGAGCACGCGCGGCCCTTCGTGGAGCGGGGCGTGGTGTTCCTCGAGCGCGAGATGGCCGCCGGACGGCTCCGTTCGCACGATCCGCTTGAGCTGATCCAGGTCTACTACGGCGCCGTGTTCACGTACTTCTCCGACGCGGGCTTCCGCGAGCGCCTGATGGGCGAGGACCCGCTGTCGCCGGAGGCGTTGCATCGCCACCGGCAGGCGCTCACGGAGCTGTTGCGGCCTGCCCTAGAACCGGCAGCAGGTTGAGCGAGCCGGAGCGGAACGGCCGGGGGTCGATCTCGGCGCGCCGGTAGCCCGCGCTCACGATCGCGCGCTCGATGGTCTCGGGCTCGCACAGCGCGCGGGCCAGCTCGCTTTGCCCCACCTCGAGACGACCGAGCTCGCCGTGGTGGCGCACCCGCAGCTCGCGGTAGCCGAGCGCCTTCACCGCCTTTTCGGCGGCGTCGATCCTCTGCAGGGTGCCGAGCTCGACCGGCGTGCCGTATGGGATGCGCGAGGCCAGGCACGGGCTGGCGGGCTTGTGCGCGCTGGGCACGCCGAGCTCCCGCGCCAGCTCACGCACCTCGTGCTTAGTCACTCCCGCTTCGAGCAGCGGATGGATTACGCCGTGGTCTGCCGCCGCTTTGAGGCCCGGGCGCCAGTCGCCCATGTCGTCCGCGTTCGCGCCCGACAGCACTGCCGCGTAGCCGCGCTCCCGCGCTAGTCGTGTCAGCCGCCCGTACAGCTCGGTCTTGCAGTGGAAGCAGCGGAAGCGGTCGTTGCGGCGGTAGTCGGAGCTCTCGAGCTCGTCAGTGGCGATGGTCTCGTGAGCGATGCCGACCGCGCGGGCCACGTCGCGCGCGCCTTGCAGCTCGCCGTCCGCGAGCGCCGGCGAGACGGCCGTGATCGCGAGCGCTCGGTCGCCCAGCGCGCGGGCAGCAAGCGCGGCCACCAATGAGGAGTCGACGCCGCCGGAGAACGCGACTATCGCGCTGCCCAGATCGGCGATTCGGCGCTCGAGCTCGCGCTCACGCATCGAGCTCCTCCCGCGCCGCCGCCAGCGCCGCGCTCCAGATCGCGCTCGCCGGCTCGCCCGTCTCGGCCGCCACCGCCGCGCAGTCGTCGTGCTCGGGCGCCACGCGCAGCGCGCGTCCGTTGAGGCTGCCGATCTTCACACGCACCTGGCGACCGGCCACCTCCACGGTGCGCCAGTCGCGGTCCAGCTCCCAGCGGCGGACGGCGCTCAGCCGCACGCCGAACGTACCGCTCTCCGTGAGCATCGCCTCGGACACCGCCTGCTCCTCGGCGTGCGCCGCCAGCGCCGACAGCACGATGCCGGGCCTGCCCTTCTTCATCTGCGTGGGAGTGACCCACACGTCGAGCGCGCCCGCCTTGAAGCACGCCTCCACCACGTCGGGCACGAACTCGGGCGACAGGTCGTCGAGGTTGGTCTCGATCAGCGACACGTCGTGGGCGCGACCGTGCCGCTCCACCTGCTCGCCCACGAGCACGCGCACGAGGTTGGGCAGCTCGGCGAGGTCGCGAGTGCCGGCGCCGTAGCCGAGCGAGTCGAGGCGCATGGCCGGCACCGGCCCGAACTCGCGCGCGAGCGCCGCCATCACCGCGGCGCCCGTGGGCGTTACCAGCTCGACCTCGAGGTCCACCCCGCGCAGCGGGGCGCCGCGCAGCAGCTCGAGCACGGCGGGCGCGGGCAGCGGCAGCGTGCCGTGTGCGGTCTCCGTGAATCCGCGCGCCACCGGCAGCGGCGAGCAGACGATCTCGTCGATGCCGAGGTTCTCGAGGGCGACGGCGATCCCGCATACGTCGCCGATCGCGTCGGCGGCGCCCACCTCGTGGAAGTGCACCTGCTCCGCCGGGATGCCGTGGACGCGGCCTTCGGCCTCGGCGAGCTTGGCGAAGATCGCCTGCGCGCGCTCGCGCGCACGCGCGGGAATGTGTGCGGCGGCTTCGATCAGCTCGCGCACGTCGGGCCAGGTGCGGTGCGCGTGCACCTCGTCGGACAGCACGCGGACGGTGTTAGCGGAAATCGAGTGGCGGCTGGTCTTGCCGAGCTCGAGGTCGAGGCCGGGAACGGGTAGCCCGCGGACCGCCTCCCGGACCGCGGCTTCATCGGCGCCCGCGTCGAGCAGCGCGCCCAGCAGCATGTCACCGGCCACGCCGGCCACCGCGTCGACGTACAGCAGCCTGCTCATCGCGCCCCGCCCGCGGCGCGGGCGATCCGCGCGGCGATTGTGCCGGCGCCGAAGCCGTCGTCGATGTTCACCACCGCCACGCCGGCTGCACAGGAGGTGAGCATCGCGAGCAGCGCGGAGGCGCCGCCGAAGCTCGCGCCGTAGCCCGTGCTGGTGGGCACGCCGATCACTGGCGCGGATACGAGCCCACCCACCACCGACGCGAGCGCCGCGTCCTGGCCCGCCACGACGATCACGCAGTCCGCCTCGCGCAGGTCGGCGAGCGCCGGTGCCAAGCGGTGGATGCCGGCGACCCCTGCGTCCTCGTGAACGCTGACGTTCGTGCCCAGCAGCTCGGCCCGCACACGCGCCTCGTGCACCACGGGACCGTCGGAGGTGCCGCCAGAGACGATCGTCACCTTGCCGCAGACCGCAGGCAGCGAGCGCGCCACCCAGGCGAGCCGCGCGCGCTCGTGCTCCTGCGCGTCGGGCGCCGCCCGCTTGACAGCCGCCCGCGCTTCCGCATCCGCGCGCGTGACGAGCACGCTCCCCGCGGCGCCCTCGAGCAGCGAGCGCACGATCGCCTCGATCTCCCGTGGCTCCTTGCCTTCGGCAAGCACGGCCTCGGGCGCGCCCTGACGCAGCTCGCGATGCGTGTCTACGCGCGCGAAGCCCAGATCGTCATACGGAAGCGACCCGAGCTGCTCGAACGCGCTGGTCGCGCTGAGCTCACCGCTCTCGACCGCGGCAAGCAGCTCGAGGATCCGTGCTTGAAGGCCCCCAACAGTGCCCACGCGGGCAACGGTACCGGTTGACCGTTCTGTAACAAGCGTCCGAACCCGGGGTTGTGTCAACCGTGTTGAGACTGCGCCGCAAGCGGTCGTTCGCCGACCGCGTGAAGTCTCGCGGCCGGGACATGCGCGAGGCCGCGTCCCAGCTCGACATCCCACTCGCGCGCTCGTGGGCCGTACGGCTGTGGCGCGAGCTGTTCCTGGGGCTCGTGCTCGAGCCGCTGATGGACTTCTACACGCGGCGCCGCGCCACGGGGCGCGAGCTGCTCGCCAGCGTGAAGGGGCCCGTGATCCTCGTGGCCAACCACCGCAGCCACATCGACACGCCGGTGATCCTCGCCGCGCTGCCGCGACGTCTGCGGCGCCGCACCGTCGTGGGCGCGGCCGCCGACTACTTCTACAAGAACAAGCTGGTCGCGCTGCTCGTCTCGTTCATCTTCAACACCGTGCCGCTGGAGCGGAAGGGCGGCGGCATGGACAAGCTCGCGACCGACCACGTGGACAAGCTGCTCGACAAGGGCTGGAGCCTGCTGCTCTATCCGGAGGGCACCCGCTCTCGCAGCGGCGGCCCAGGACGCGTGCGCCGCGGAGCGGCGGTGCTGGCCGAGCGCCACAACCTGCCGATCGTGCCGATCCGCGTATCGGGCACGCGCGATGCGATGCCGCCCGGCCGCGTCTGGCCGAAGCGCGTGCAGGGGCTGTTGTTCTCGAAGCGGCACAAGATTGAGATCTCGTTCGGCAAGCCGATTTCGCCGAGCAAGGACCCGGGCGCGATCGTGGAGAGCCTGCAGCGCTTCTTCGTCTCCAGCGACGGGGCGAAGAACGGGTCGAAGAACGGCAACGGGCGCTTCGGCCGCCTGCGGGCAGGCAAGGCCGGCGGCCGCCGCTAGTCGCGGCGAAGACCCGAGACCCGACACCCGAGACCCGAGACTTAGTCGTCGTCGTCCTCGTCGACCCAATCGACTGTCCGCGCCACCGCCTTCTTCCACTTGCGGTAGCCCTTCTCGCGCGCGGTCCCGTTGTAGCGCGGCAGCCACTCGGCGGCCTTGTGCCAGTGCTCGCGCAGGCTGTCCTCGTCCGGCCAGAAGCCCGTCGCGAGCCCCGCCGCGTAGGCGGCTCCGAGTGACACCGTCTCCGCCACGATCGGACGCTGCACCGGTACGTCCAGCACGTCGGCCAGGAACTGCATCAGCAGGTTGTTGGCGGTCATGCCGCCGTCGACCTTCAGCGCGGTCAGCTTGACGCCGTAGTCGGTGTTCATCGCCTCTACCACCTCGCGCGTCTGCCACGCCGTGGCCTCCAGCACCGCCCGCGCCAAGTGGCCGCGGTTGATGTAGCTCGTGAGCCCGGCGATCACGCCGCGCGCGTCGCTGCGCCAGTGCGGCGCGAACAGCCCGGAGAAGGCCGGCACGAAGTAGCAGCCGCCGTTGTCCTCGACGGTACGGGCCAGCGTCTCGATCTCGGGCGCCGAGCCGATCAGGCCGAGGTTGTCGCGGAACCACTGCACCAGCGCGCCGGTGACCGCGATCGAGCCCTCGAGCGCATACGTGGGCGGCTCGTCGCCGAGCTTGTAGCCCATGGTCGTGAGCAGGCCGCTCTCCGACAGGACAGGCCGCTCGCCGGTGTTCAGCACGAGGAAGCTGCCCGTCCCGTAGGTGCACTTGGCTTCGCCCGGCGAGAAGCAGGTCTGTCCAACCAGGGCCGCGTGCTGGTCGCCCAGGGCAGAGGCCACGGGAACGCCCGCAAGCGGCTTCCCGGCCTCGCCGTAGATCGCGGCCGACGGGTGGATCTCGGGGAGCATCGCGCTCGGCACCCCCATCGCGTCGAGCAGCTCTGGGTCCCAGTCGAGCGTCTCGAGGTTCATGAGCATCGTGCGGCTGGCGTTGGTCACGTCGGTGATGTGCTGGCCGCAGAGCTTCCAGATCAGCCAGCTGTCCATCGTGCCGAACACAACCTCGCCCGCCTCTGCGCGCTCGCGCAGGCCGGGGATGCGGTCGAGCAGCCAGCGGATCTTCGGGCCGGAGAAGTAGGTGGCCAGCGGCAGGCCGCAGATGTCGCGGAACCGATCCTGGCCCACGTCGCCCGCCAGCTCGCGGCAGAGGTGGTCGGTCCGTGTGTCCTGCCAGTTGATGGCGTTGTGAACGGGAGAGCCGGTGCGGCGGTCCCACAGCACTGTGGTCTCGCGCTGGTTGGCGATCCCAAGTGCGGCCAGGTCGCTCCGCGAGATGCTGGCCTTGTCGAGCGCCTCGTCGACGACGAACAGCACGTTGTCCCAGATCTCCTCCGGGTCGTGCTCGACCCAGCCCGGGCGCGGGTAATGGTGGCGATGCTCCTTCTGGCCGACCGAGACGATCCGCCCCTCGTAATCGAAGATGATGCACCGAGAGGAGGCGGTGCCCTGGTCGATCGAGGCGACGTACTGCTCATTCATAGCCGGACTGGGGTACTCCTACCAAGGTAGAGCCCCGAGCTCCCTCGAAACAGCACGTGCCGTCTCCAGCACGTAGCCGATGAGTTCGGAGCGCGGGCGGCCATCCTCGCACAGTCGCTCGGAAGCGCCCGATATGCCCATGGCTCCCACCACCACGCGGCGCCTGTCCTCGATGGGCGCGGCGATGGACGTGACGCCGTGGTAGAGCTCCTCGCGGTCGCTGGCCCATCCTCTCTCGGCCACGTCGTCGAGCTCACGTCGCAGACGGTAGACGTCCGTGATGGTGGAGGCTGTGAAGGTCGGTAGGTCGTTGCGCGACAGGTCCGTGGCGATGTAGCGGTGGTGCGCCAACAGGGCCTTGCCGAGCGCGGTGGCGTGCGCCGGGAGGAGCGAGCCGACGTCCAGCGCCTGGCGGCTGTCGTCCGGACGGAACACGTGGTGGACGATCAGCACCTGGCTCTCATGGAGCGTGCCGATGCGGACGCTCTCGCCGCTGCGCGCGGCCAGTGCGTCGGCCCAGTTGAGGGCGCGCGTGCGCAGCTCGTTGCCGTCGAGGTAGCTCGAGCCCATGTGCAGCAGCGCGGCGCCAAGCTGGTACTTGCCGGACTCCGAGTCCTGCTCCACGAAGCCCACCTGCTGCAACGTGCGCAGGATGCCGTGCACCGTGCCCTTGGGCAGGCCGAGCTCGCCCGACAGCTCCGCCACGCCAAGTCGGCGCGAGCGGCCGGAAAGCAGGCGGAGTATCGCGGCCGCGCGCTCGATCGATTGGATTGGTCCTGGCACTCGCTCCCCGGGGCCGGTTGAACGCCCCTCTCCTTCTTATTCTGCTTGAACGCCGTTTGACATTGTCGAACTCTTTCCGTTAATGTCGCGGCCCTGCGCCCCAGCGCGTTAAAGGGAGCGGTCCTTGGAGGAGGGGTGGCTTCTGAGCATTATTGGTGCTAGGACGGTCGCGCCCGCCTCGTTGCCCGCTTTCTGGTCCTGTTGGCTCTCCACTTAGGGGGCGGTATGAAGAAGCTGATCAACGAGCCGGATGCCGTCGTACGCGATGCGCTGCACGGCATGGAGGCGGCTCATCCCGACCTGGTCCGCGTCAGCTACGACCCCAACATCGTCGTGCGTGCGGACGCGCCAGTTAGCGGGAAGGTGGGCATCATCTCAGGAGGCGGCTCGGGTCACGAGCCGATGCATGGCGGTTTCGTGGGTCGCGGGATGCTCGACGCGGCGTGTCCCGGCGAGGTGTTCACGTCGCCGACCCCGGACCAGATGCTGGAAGCGACCAAGGCCGCGGACGGCGGCGCCGGGGTGCTCCACCTCGTGAAGAACTACACCGGCGACGTTATGAACTTCGACATGGCCGCCGAGCTCGCCAAGGGCGAGGACATCGAGGTCGAGTCGGTGCTGACCAACGATGACGTGGCCGTGGAGGACTCGCTCTACACGGCCGGTCGCCGCGGGGTTGGCGTAACGGTGCTTGCGGAGAAGATCTGCGGTGGCGCCGCCGAGGACGGGCGCTCGCTGCGCGAGGTGGCCGAACTGGGCACGCGCGTGAACGCGGGCGCCCGCTCGATGGGCATGGCGCTGACGCCCTGCATCACGCCGGCATCGGGCTCGCCCAGCTTCGAGCTCGGCGAGGACGAGGTGGAGATCGGCATCGGCATCCACGGCGAGCCTGGCCGCTTCCGCGAGAAGATCGGCCCCGCGTCGCAGATAGCCGAGCGGCTCATGACGCCGATCGTCGAGGACCTGCCGTTCAACTCCGGCGACAAGGTGCTGGCGTTCGTCAACGGCATGGGCGGCACACCGCTGATCGAGCTGTACGTGATGTACAACGAGGTGGCGAAGCTGGCCCAGCAGCACGGCCTGGCGATCGAGCGCAACCTGGTCGGCAACTTCATCACGTCGCTCGAGATGCAGGGCTGCTCCATCACCCTGCTCAAGCTCGACGACGAGATGACCCGCTACTGGGACGCACCCGTGCACACCCCGGCACTGCGCTGGGGCGTGTGAGGTGGCGGTAACCCGCGATACCGCGCTCGACTGGATGCGCCGCTTCGCTCAGGAGATGGCAGAGCACCGAGAGGAGCTCGTTCGCCTCGACACGGCGATCGGCGACGGCGACCACGGGACGAACATGGACCGTGGGATGCGCAAGGCGGTCGAGAAGCTCGACTCGGACGAGCTGCCGGACGCGGGTGCGGTGCTGAAGTCCGCAGCGATG
Organism: Actinomycetota bacterium; assembly: GCA_046727635.1. Lineage (GTDB taxonomy): Bacteria > Actinomycetota > Thermoleophilia > Solirubrobacterales > Thermoleophilaceae > JAICJR01. Next base: position 10,057 of record JBKPDA010000142.1, read on the forward strand.
GCGCTCGTGTCGAGCGTCGGCGGGGCGGCTGGGCCGCTCTACGGCACGCTCTTCCTGCAGATGGGGGGAGCGCTCGCCGGGCAGGAGGAGGTGGACCTGCCCACGTACGCGGCGGCGTGGCGGAAGGGCCTCGAAGGCGTGCAGATGCGCGGCAAGGCCGAGGCCGGTGACAAGACGATGGTCGACGCCCTCATCCCGGGTATCGAGGCGCTCGAGTCTGCGAGCGACCTCGACAGCGGGCTGGAGGCGGCGGCCGAAGCAGCGGAGCGCGGGATGCAGGCCACGATCCCGCTCGTCGCACGGAAGGGTCGTGCGAGCTACTTGGGGGAGCGGAGCAAGGACCACCAGGATCCTGGCGCAACTTCAACCTACTACCTCTACAAGAGCGCCGCGGAAGCGCTCTCGGGCTGAACGAGGAAGGAGAACCGAATGGCGCAGTACGCGGCAGCACTTGACCAGGGCACGACCAGCTCACGCTGCATGATCTTCGATCACGGCGGAAACGTCGTGGCCGTAGAGCAGCTCGAGCACGAACAGATCTATCCCAAGCCGGGCTGGGTGGAGCACGACGCGAACGAGGTCTGGCAGCGCTGTCGCCAGGTGATGGACAGCGCGCTCCAGAAAGCGGGCGCGAGCGGAGGCGATATCTCAGGCCTCGGCGTGACCAACCAGCGCGAGACCACCGTGGTGTGGGACCGCAACACCGGTGAGCCGGTCTACAACGCGATCGTCTGGCAGGACACGCGCACAGACAAGATCTGCGACGAGCTGTCGGCAGACGGCGGGCAGGATCGCTTCCGGCTGAAGACCGGACTGCCCATCGCAACCTACTTCTCCGGGCCGAAGGTGCGATGGATCCTCGACAACGTGGAAGGAACGCGCGCCCGGGCCGAGGCGGGCGATCTGATCTTCGGCAACATGGACACCTGGTGCATCTGGAACCTCACGGGCGGCACGAACGGCGGCCTGCACATCACCGACCCGAGCAACGCCAGCCGCACGATGCTGATGAACCTGGCGACGCTCGACTGGGACGACGATCTCTGTGGCACGATCGGGGTACCCAGGCGCATGCTCCCCGAGATCCGGCCCTCGAGCGCCGTCTACGGCGAGGTGAAGAACGACGGGTTCGCGGGCGTGCAGGTGGCCGGCGACCTCGGCGACCAGCAGGCGGCCACGTTCGGCCAGACCTGCTTCTCGGTGGGCGAGGCCAAGAACACCTACGGCACCGGCAACTTCCTCCTGCTGAACACCGGCAACGAGGCGGTGCAGTCGAAGAACGGCCTGATCACCACGGTGGGCTACAAGATCGGCGACGACGCAGCGGTGTACTGCCTCGAGGGGTCGATCGCGATCACGGGTGCGCTGGTGCAGTGGCTCCGCGACAACCTCAAGCTCATCCAGACCTCGGGTGAGATCGAGGACCTCGCGAAGACCGTGGAGGACAACGGCGGCTGCTACGTGGTGCCGGCGTTCTCCGGCCTGTTCGCCCCGTACTGGAAGTCGAGCGCTCGTGGCGTGATCGCGGGCCTCACGCGCTACGTGAACGGCGGCCACATCGCCCGCGCGTCGCTGGAGGCCACCGCGTTCCAGAGTCGCGAGGTGAGCGACGCGATGAACGCCGACTCAGGCGTGGAGCTCGAATCGCTCAAGGTGGACGGCGGCATGGTGGTGAACGAGACCCTCATGCAGTTCCAGGCCGACATCCTCGGCGTGCCGGTCATCCGGCCGAAGGTGGCCGAGACCACCTCGCTCGGCGCCGCCTATGCGGCGGGCCTGGCCACCGGCCTGTGGAACGAGGTGGAGGACCTGCGCGAGAACTGGGTCGAGGACAAGCGCTGGGAGCCGAACATGGATTCGGCCCATCGCGACCAGGCCTTCCACTTCTGGAAGAAGGCGGTGGAGAGGACGTTCGACTGGGCGGAGTGAGCCTCTTCGCCCAGCAGGGGTAACCTGACACCCGTGGCTGCTATCACCACCGATGTCCTCGTGATCGGTGGTGGCGCCACGGGCGCCGGGGTGGCGTGGGACGCGGCCCTGCGCGGACTCGACGTGGTCCTCACCGATCGGTTGGATCTCGCCGAGGGCACCAGCGGCCGCTTCCACGGCCTCCTCCATTCGGGCGGGCGTTACGCAGTCAAGGACCCCCGTGCGGCGGAGGAGTGCATCGGGGAGAACATCATCCTGCGCGAGGTGGCCGCCGACTGCATCGAGGACACCGGCGGCTTCTTCGTCACCACGCCGTTCGACGATCCCGAGTACGCGGATCGCTTCGCCGCCGGGTGTCGCGACACCGGCGTGCCGTGCGAGGAGATCGACGTGGCAGTGGCGCTCCGCGAGGAGCCGCGGCTCAACCCGAAGATCTCGCGCGCCTTCCGGGTGCCCGACGGCAGCATGGACATCTGGAAGACCGTGTGGGCGATGGCGCGCGGCGCCCGCCAGCGGGGCGCGCGTGTAATGCCGTACCACGAGACCGTTGCGATCCACCGCAACGGTGACGAGGTGACCGGCGCGCGCGTGCGCGACACCCGCACCGGCGAGGAGCTGGACTTCGAGGCCGGCGTGACCGTGAGCGCCACCGGCGCGTGGGCGGCCAAGATCGCCGACCTTGCCGGCATCGAGGGCGTCCGCGTGCTGCCGGGCAAGGGGATCATGATCGCCATGAATCACCGGTTGGTGAACACGGTGATCAACCGCTGCCAGATGCCGACGGACGGCGACATCATCGTCCCGGTCCGCACGGTCAGCGTGATCGGCACCACCGACGTGCACGTGGACGATCCCGACGATCGCACGATCGCGCAGAACGAGGTCGACGCGATGCTCGAGGACGGCGAGCGGCTCGTGCCCGGCTTCAAGCAGGCGCGCGCGCTGCGCGTGTGGGCGGGCGTGCGGCCGCTGTTCGAGGACGCGAAGGCCGACGACGTGTCCACGCGCGACGTCACGCGCGCCCACGCGCTGCTCGACCACTCGCAGCGCGACGGCGTGACGCGCTTCCTCACGATCACCGGCGGCAAGGTCACCACCTTCCGGCTGATGGCCGAGGAGACCGTGGACGCGGTCTGCCGGCAGCTGGGCCGGGGTGGCCCGTGCCTGACGCGCACCCAGCGGCTGCCGGGCTCCGAGGACGGCGCCTACTACCACATCAGCGAGCGTCTCCAGCGCAAGGAGGATCACCTTCAGGACGACCAGCTGGTGTGCGAGTGCGAGCTGATCCCGCGGCGGCGGCTGGAGACCGGGTTCAAGCAGCGCGACACGCGCAACCTCGACGACATCCGGCGCTTCCTGCGGCTCGGGATGGGGCCGTGTCAGGGCGGCTTCTGCATCTACCGGGCCACCGGCATCCTGCACGGGGTTGACGGGATGACCGCCGAGGACGCCGACACCGCGCTGCTCGACTTCCTCGCAGAGCGCTGGCACGGGGTGTGGCCGATCCTCTACGGCGACCAGCTGCGCCAGTCGCGTCTCGACGACTGGATCTTCCAGGGAGTGCTCGACGTGGAGCACCTGCCGAGATGAGCGCCAACGGCTCGCTCCACTACGACGTGGTGGTGCTCGGCGCGGGGGTTGCCGGGCTGACCGCGGCGGCGCGGCTGGCGGAGGGCGGCGCGCGCGTCTGCGTGCTCGCCAAGGGCGTAGGCTCGACGCACCTCGCGCCTGGCACGATGGACGTGCTCGGCTACGACCGCGGCGAGCGCGTGGAGTCGCCGGCGAGGGCGCTGCCGGACTTCGTGTCGCGGCACCCTGGGCATCCGTACTCGCTGCTCGGCATCGAGGCGATCGCGCCGGCGCTGGAATGGTTCTCAGCGGCGGTGGAGCGCGGTCCGAAGGCGGGCTACCGCTACATGGGCTCGCTCGAGCGCAACATGCTCCTGCCCACGGCCATCGGCGCCGCCCGACCCTCGGCGCTCGTTCCCGAGACGATGGCCGGGGGCGACCTGGGAGAGCCGGCGCCCATGTGCGTGGTGGGGCTGCGAGTTCTGCGCGACTTCCACGCCTCGCTGTGCGCGGCGAACCTGTCGCGCGGCGGTCACCGGGCTCGAGCGGTCGAGCTCGACCTCGACGTGGGCCGGGCCGAGGCGAACTCGCTGGGGATCGCGCGGCGCTTCGACGATGCGTCCTTCCGCTCGACCTTCGCCGCACGCCTGGCACCCGAGTTGATGGCCGGCGAGCGCCTGGCGCTGCCGGCGGTGCTCGGCCTGCGCGACCCGCACGGTGTGTTGACGGACCTGAGGCAGCGGCTTGGGCGGCCGGTGTTCGAGATTCCCACGCTGCCGCCATCGGTGCCCGGCATGCGCGTGTACGACGTCCTGGTGCGAGCGCTGCGCGCGGCGGGCGGGCGGCTCGTGATCGGGTCCGAGGTGACGGGCGCCACTCGTGACGGCGCTCGCGTGACCGCGGTGCGGGCTCACACCAGCGGCCACGACCACGTGTACGAGCCGCGCTGGGTGGTGCTCGCCACCGGCGGCGTGGCGTCCGGCGCGCTGACACTGGGCTCCGATTGGGTGGCGCGCGAGACCGCGCTGGGGCTGCCGCTGAGCGGCATGCCCGCCGAGGGCGAGCCTCGCTTCCACCCCGACTACTTCGGCGACCAGCCCTTGCATCGCGTCGGCGTGTCGGTGGACTCGTCGCTGATCGCCGAGGGCACCGAGAACGTGCTCGTGGCCGGTGCGGCACTGCCGGGCGCGGCGCCCTGGCGCGAGGGCTCGGGCGAGGGAATCTCTCTGGCGAGCGGATTCGCGGTTGCGAAGACGGTGCTCGAACGGGAGGGAGCCGTGGCAACGGCGTGACCACGACACCCCACACCCCGCACCCCACACCCGAGACCCCGCTGTTCGACTTAGTCCGCGGCTCCCTCGACCATTGCGTGAAGTGCACGATCTGCGAGACCGCCTGCCCAGTCTCGAACGTCACCCCGCTCTTCCCCGGGCCGAAGTACGTGGGGCCGCAGGCGGAGCGCTACAGGCAGATCGGCGCGGAGCCCGTGGAGTGGTCGGTGGACTACTGCTCCGGCTGTGGCATCTGCACGCAGGTGTGCCCGCAGGGGGTGAAGATCGCCGAACTGAACGCGCACGCGCGGCGCAAGCTGAAGCAGCAGAAGGGCGTGCCGTTCCG
>JBKPDA010000143.1:0-5980 GCA_046727635.1 Actinomycetota bacterium
CGCGAGGGGGTGACGGCGTGACCACGCAGGCCCCAGTCGACGTTGCCGTCCTCCGCGACGAAATCCGTCTGACGTACACCCACGTCTCAAATGACCAGGGGCAGGACTTCATCTTCCCGACCGGCCGCTGGTGGGCTCAGGAGCTCGGCTATCCCGAGCCCGAGCTCTCGCGCGTCCCGGATGCGACCGTCGAGAGCTTCGCCGGAGTGGCCAACCACTGGCAGCTCGGCCGGATAGAGCCCGGCTCGGTGGTGCTCGACCTGGGATGCGGCGCCGGCACCGACCTGCTGATCGCGGCGCAGATGGTGGGCCCGGGCGGCCGCGCCATAGGCGTGGACATGACGCCGGCGATGCTCGACCGCGCGGGGGAGAGCGCCCGCGAGATGGGCCTCGAGAACGTGGAGCTGCACGAGTCGCTGATCGAGTCGCTGCCGCTCGCGGACGCGTCCGTGGACGTCGTGATCTCGAACGGCGTGATCGACCTCGTGCCCGACAAGGACGCGGTGTTCGACGAGATCGATCGCGTGCTGCGCCCCGGCGGCCGGCTCCAGCTCGCCGACGTGATCATCCACACCGAGGTGTCCGAGGACGCGCGCAAGCGCATCGACCTCTGGACCGGGTGAATCGCCGGAGCTCTCCTGGAGGGAGAGCACGCGCGCCTGCTGGTCCAGCGGGCCTACACCGAGATCGCGCAGGGCGAGCTGGTGGACACCTACGCGCACTCGGCGTTCGAGGACACCCGTCGCAAGGCGGCCAAGTTCGGCGCCATGGGCTCGACCATCCGGGCCACGAAGCCGGGCTGAGCTCAGCCGCGCGCGTCTCGCAGCGCGGCCAGTAGCCGCGGCGCAGCCAGCAACGTCCGGACCAGCCCGAGGCCTCGTAGCAGCTCCCCGCTGTCGAACGCGCTCCAGTCCTCGACGATCCGCCCGTCGCGCAGCCGGCTGATCGTGATCCCCGTCAGCCGGACTCGGCGGCCGCGGTTGGTCCCGGTCATCACCCATCGGCTCGCGACGCGATCTCCATCAGCCAGTTGGTCCACGACCTCGAAGGCGAGATCGTCGAACAGCTCGCGATATAGGGCGGTGGAGCGGCGGACGCCATCCAGCCCGCGGTACTCGAGCCTACCCACGTGATCGAGGAAGTCGGTCGCGTAGCAGTCGGGCGCCAGAGTCATGTCGCCCCGTGCGCAGACCTGCTCGAGGGCAGTGCGTGCGACTTCGAGATTAGGGTCGCCTGGCAGTCCCAAGGATGTGCGGGATCGGCGGCACGGGAGCCCCGGGCGTGAACGAGAAGCGGTCGCTCGACTCGACAACGAAGCCCGCCCGCTCGATCGCCGCGCCGGTGTCGCGAGCGACGTGGCAGCCGCCCGCGACGAGCGGCCAGAAGGTCGCGTCGGCCACCCGCTGCAGTCCCGCCGCGAGCCGACGGTGGGCGACCACGTGCTCGTAGAAGCGCAACTCGCCGCCGGGGCGGATCACTCGCCACAGCTCCGCAAGCGCACGATCCTGGTCGGGCACGGAGCAGAGCACGAGCGACGCAACGCCCGCGTCGAAGGACTCGTCGTCGGCCGGGAGCCGGCCCGACACGCCGTCGACCACCTCCACGCGCACCGGCGCCTCACGGGCGTTGTCCACCGCGGCCTGGCGCAGCAGCGGCTCGGGCTCGACCGCGAGCACCTGTTCCACGGTGTCGGGATAGAACGGGAAGTTCAGCCCGTTCCCGGCGCCCACCTCGATCACGCGTCCGCGGAGGTCCGCGACGAGCCGGCGTCGATAGTCGTCTTCGCCGCTCGCCTTTCGGCTCGAGGCCATCCGCAGGTAGAGACGGGCGAAGAACGGATGCTCGACCTTCTCCTCGGGCGCCTGTGTTGTGTTGGTCATGATTCGATAATCTACATTATCTGGATAGCGAGCGTTATGTGAGATGCCACACGTTCTAACCAGACGCGAGAAGCAGGAACAGACGAGGCAGCAGCTGCTCGACGCGGGCGCGCGCGTGTTCGCGCGCCGCGGCTACCGGCAGGCCACCGTCGAGGAGATCGCCGCCGAGGCGGGCTTCACCACCGGCGCGGTCTACTCCAACTTCGCCGGCAAGGAGGAGCTGTTCCTGGCGCTCGCCGACAGGGAGGTGGACAGCCGGATCGCGGAGATCCGCGCCGTCGCCGACGCCGCCGAGCGCGGGGAGGAGGCAGGCGCGGAAGCGGCGGCGCAGTTCGCGCGCTTCCTCGAGCGCGATCCAGACTGGCCGCTGCTGTTCTACGAGTTCTGGTCGTTCGGCGTGCGCAACGCCGACCTCCAGGAGGAGTTCGGCAAGCGCCGGCAGGCGGTCCGGGACGCCCTCGCAGACACGCTCGACCGCGTGGCCAATCAGCTCGGGTTCCAGTTGCGGTTCCCCGCGCCCGCCCTGGCCGCCGCAGTCAGTGCCGCCCTGAACGGCCTCGCGTTCGAGCGAGCCGCCGATCCCGAGTCGATTCCCGACGAGGTCTTCGCCGAGTTCATCGCCGCGGTGCTCGCCTGCTCGATCGCGGCTCCTGGCGGGGTTGAATCAGAGCAGCGGTAAGTGTAGCCTTACGGTTCGTGTTGGCTTACCGATCTGATGGGTTGGCCGCTCTCGCCGACCCGACCAGGCGCGTGATCTTCGAGCGCCTCGCCGATCGGCCGCGTGCCGTCGGCGAGCTCGCCAGCGAGTTGCCGGTCAGTCGGCCGGCCGTCTCGCAGCACCTCAAGGTGCTGAAGAACGCCGGGCTCGTGATGGATCGCCCCGCCGGCACGCGCCGCATCTACCAGCTCGATCCGGACGGGGTGGCCGCGCTGCGCGCCTACCTCGACCAGTTCTGGAGCAGAGCCCTGTTGTCCTACAAGGCCGCCGTCGAGCAGCGAACAGAGGAGGTCCCATGAGCACCCAGGCAGCACAAACGTCGGTCCACGCGTCGATCGTTGTCGACGCTCCACTCGAGCGCGCGTTCTCGGTCTTCACCGAGGGCATCGGCACCTGGTTTCCGAGCGAGTACAACCTCCTCGACACAGAGATCGCCGAGCGGGTCTTCGAGCCGCACGTGGGCGGCCACGTCTACGATCGGGGCCAGGACGGCAAGGAGTGCCACTGGGCCCGCGTGCTCGCGTACGACGCTCCGAACCGCGTCGTGATCAGCTGGGACATCAGCCCCCAGTGGCAGATCGAGATGGACCCCGAGAAGACGAGCGAGATCGAGATCCGCTTCATCGCCGAGGCGCCGGAGCGCACCCGGGTTGAGCTCGAGCACCGCAACCTGGATCGCCACGGCGACGGGTGGGAGCAGGCTCGCGACGGAGTGGCCGGCGACGGTGGCTGGCAGAGCTGTCTCCAGCGCTTCGCCGAGCGGCTGGCGGCCTGACCGGTTAGTGCATCTCGCAGAACCGCCGCACCGCGTCGGCGAAAGCGGCGCTCCCCGTCGGCGGGTCGTCGAAGGTCGCCGTCTCGGCGTGCGGGAGCGCTGCGACGGCGTCGGCGAAGCCCTCGTCCGTGCTCATCAGGCAGCCCTCGTGCTTGGCGAGCAGCAGCGGACAGCGGAGAGCGCGTAGGTCGTCGCTGAAAGGTGCGTCGGCGGTGAGAGCCACCCATCCGTCATGCATGAAGTCAGCCGGGATCCGTTCGACGATGCGATGGGCGAGCGTCTCGTCGACTCCACCTTTGGTCAGCTGGGCGATGCCGTAGCGGACGAAGGAGGGCGCGTCCTGCTTGACCAGCTGGGTGAACGCGTCGTAGACCTCCGCGTTGATCGGGGCGCGCTCGCCCTCCCGCCAAAATCCCAGGGCCGCGTGTCCCAGCGCAAGCCCGGCAACGGAGTCCTCGCGCTCGGTCGCGATGCCGACCGCGTCTGCGATTGCCCATCCGTCAGCAAGCACGAAGAAGCGCTCCCATCCCGCCTGCTCGAGCTTCTCGAGCCCGCGTGCCACGAGGTGGGCACGGGTCAGCTCGCTGATGTGCGAGATACCGCTTGGGAGCGGCTCATCCCCGACGCCGGGCGCGTCGTACGACAGGACGTCGGCCCACTCTTCCAGGCGCGGCTTGATCGCCCACTGAAGCTCAGTGAACTCCGAGACGAGCAATAGCCGGGGCCGCGCCACAGCGGGATTACGCTACAGCCACAGCGAACACCCACGCCATCGAGCTCGGCGACTTGCAATCGCCGCCTGCAACGTTCAATGACCACGCGCCAGGCCTCGTCCATGATCTAGGCCTCGAGCTCGGACAGCGGTGGCGGCTTCTCTGCGGGCCATTCGAAAGGTTCCGCGCTTACCCTGCGAGACCATGGCAGCACGGGCGCAAGACCACACGTTCCTTTTCGCTGACCTTGCCGGCTTCACCGCGCTGACCGAGGCGATGGGCGATGAGGACGCCGCCGGCCCCGTGGCTGAGTTCTGCAACGCGGTCGAGGCGCTCTTGACCTTCCACGAGGCAGAGCGGATCAAGGCGATCGGCGATGCTCTGTTGATCCGCGCCGATCGTGCGGACAAGGCGGTCGAGCTCGGCGTACGGATCGTTCAGGACGTGGGTGGTCGCCACTACCTCCCCGCCGTGCGGGTGGGGATGCACACGGGCCCCGCGGTGGAGCGTGACGGCGACTGGTTCGGGCATACCGTGAACGTCGCCGCGCGCGTGTCCGCGGAGGCATCCGGCGGCGATGTGTTGGTCACCGACGCCACACGGGCGGCCGCGGGGCGTGTCGAGCGGATCGAGTTCCGGGAGCGTGGACGGCGCGAGCTTCGGAACCTCGCCGAGCCGCTGCTGCTCTTCTCAGCCGTTCGGGAGGGCGGGAGCGCTGGCGCCGACCTTCCGATGGATCCCGTCTGCCGCATGGCGGTCGATCCCGCGCACGCGGCGGGGCGGTTGATGTTCGCGGGTGCCGAGTACTACTTCTGCTCCCTGGACTGCGCGCACAGGTTCGCCGCCCAGCCCGAGCGCTACGCCGGCTCCGGTTAGGAGGGCTTGCGCGCGGCGAGTCGCTCGACGAGGCCGGCCTTCGAGCGCATGAGCTCGTCCACGACGAAGCCCTCGGCCCGGACGTGCTCGAGCGGCTCGCGCAGGAGGTGGTCGCCGCCGAATCGCAGCATCAGCGGCGCGATCAGCCTTTGGCCGGCGCGGATGGGGAGCAGGGGACTTCGCACGTGCTCGGCGAGCCGCAGGGCGCCGCCGGGGCGCAGCACACGCCGGGCTTCCCGCACGGCCTGGCGGTCGTCGGGGATCGTGCAAAGCCCGTAGGTGCAGACGACCGTGTCGAAGGACTCGTCGGCGAACTCGAGCTGTTCGGCGTCGCCGATGCGGAGGTCGGCGTCGCGGGCGAGGTCCTGCGCGCGCCGGCGGGCGATGTCGAGCATGGCCGGGCTGTATTCGATGCCCGTCAGGCGCACATCAGGCGGGTAGTGGGGGAGGTTGAGACCGGTACCGACTGCGATCTCGAGCACGTCGCCCTTTGCCCTGGCGCAGGCCCAGTCGCGAACGTTGCCTAGAAGCACCCGTTCCCAGATGCCCATGCTGCGGTCGTATTTGGGCGCGTCCTTCTCGAAGATCGCCCGCACGCGTTCTTTCTCGCTGACGGTCATTGGCGGCGACGGCGGAGGATCGCCCAGCCGGCTCCGGCGAGCATGCCTCCCATCATCACGATCATCAGGACCACCATCGCGATCGTCATGAGAGCGGAGGCGCCGCCCATCATGATCCCTCCTGAGCCTTCGCGCCGGCGCGCTGAGCGTGGCGGGCAACCCACGGGATCCGGCCCAGAGGTGTCCGAGCAATCCAGAGGAGTGCGGCGGTTCCGAAGATCATCGCCGCGCATGCGAGTGCCGGTAGCAAGGGAAGCAGGTGCGTCATGGGAATCACCTCCGGTTACAATCCGAGTGACGCCTCGAATCAGAGTGTTGGCTCTGATTGTTCCCAAGATCTGTTGAGCTAACCGTGAGAGAGGGCACACAAGAGCGAAAGCGGGCCACCCGCGCTGAGA
>JBKPDA010000144.1:0-3467 GCA_046727635.1 Actinomycetota bacterium
GCTCGATCGACGGCGATCCGCCTGCGGCCATGCGCTACACGGAGTGCCGGATGTCGAAGCTCGCATCGGAGATGCTGGCCGACATCGACAAGGAGACGGTCGACTGGCAGCCGAACTACGACGACAAGGAGCTCGAGCCGACGGTCCTGCCGACCCGCGTGCCGAACCTGCTCGTCAACGGCGCGGCGGGCATCGCGGTCGGCATGGCCACGAACATCCCGCCGCACAACCTCAGGGAGTCGATCGACGCGGTGGTCGCCTACATCGACGATCCCGAGATCGGCACCGCCGGCCTGATGAAGCACATCAAGGGCCCGGACTTCCCCACCGGCGGGATCATCAAGGGCCTCTCAGGCATTCGCGACGCCTATGAGACGGGGCGCGGCCGCGTGGTCGTCCAGGCGCGCGCGCACATCGAGCCGCTGCGCCAGGGCAAGGAGGCGATCATCGTCACCGAGCTGCCCTACCAGGTCACCAAGGGCGACGGCCGCAACGAGGGCACGGGGCTGATCAAGAAGATCGCCGAGGTCGTCAACGACAAGAAGATCCCCGAGATCTCCGACCTTCGCGACGAGTCCGACCAGTCGGGCATCCGCGTGGTCATCGAGCTGAAGCGCGACGTGAACCCGCGCGTAGTGATGAACAAGCTCTACAAGCACACGCCGATGCAGTCCACGTTCGGCGTGAACATGGTCGCGCTGGTCGACGGCGTGCCGCGGACGCTGGGGCTCGAGGCGATCGTCCGCAACTACGTCGACCACCAGCGCGAGGTCATCGTCAGGCGCACCAAGTACGAGCTGCGCCGCGCCGAGGCTCGGGCCCACATCCTCGAGGGGCTACTCATAGCGCTGAACAACCTCGACGCCGTGATCGAGCTGATCCGCGGCTCACGCGACGGAGATGTGGCCCGCGACGGGCTGATGTCGCAGTTCGACCTCTCGCGCGAGCAGGCCCAGGCCATCCTCGACCTCCGCCTCCAGCGCCTCACCGCGCTCGAGTCGGACAAGATCAAGCAGGAGCATGCAGACCTCGTCGAGCGGATCAAGGAGCTGCGCGAGATCCTCGGCGACGAGTCGCGGGTGCTCGGGATCATCAAGGAGGAGCTGCAGGAGATCAAGAGCACCTTCGGCGACGAGCGCCGCACCGAGATCACCGCCTCCGAGGACGACATCGACATCGAGGACCTGATCGCCGACCAGCAGATGGTCATCGCGATCACGAACTCGGGCTACATCAAGTCGCTCCCGCTCGACACCTACCGCAAGCAGAAGCGCGGCGGCGTCGGGGTCACCGGGATGGACATGAAGGACGACGACTACATCGAGCACCTCTTCGTCACCTCGACGCACGACTTCCTGCTGTTCTTCACGAACCGCGGCAAGGTGTACCGGCAGAAGGTCTACGAACTGCCGGAGGCCTCGCGCACCGCGCGCGGCCGGGCGCTCGTGAACCTGCTGCCGCTGCGCGAGGGCGAGTTCGTGCAGGCCGTGCTGTCCACGCGCGACTTCTCCGAGGGCAAGTACCTCGTGTTCGCCACCCGGAAGGGCATGGTCAAGAAGACCGACTTCAAGTCCTACAACACGCCCATCAAGGCCGACGGCATCATCGCGATCAAGATTCGCGATGACGACGAGCTCGTCGCCGTGCGCAGGACGAGCGGGGATGACGACATCATCATCGTGTCGCGCTCCGGTCAGGCCGCGCGCTTCAACGAGAAGCAGGTGCGTCCGATGGGCCGCGACACCAGCGGCGTGCGCGGCATGAACGTCTCGCGCGGCGACAACCGTGTGCTCGCGATGGACATCGCACGTGACGACACGGAGCTGTTCGTCGTCACCGAGAACGGCTACGGCAAGCGCACGGCGATTGCGGAGTACCCGGTCAAGGGCCGCGGCACGATGGGTGTGAAGACGATCACGCTCACCGAGAAGAAGGGCGGCCTCGCCGGCGCGCTGATCGTGCGCGAGCACCACGAGCTGGTCTTCATCTCGCAGAACGGCATGGTGCAGCGCACCAGCGTGCGCGGCATCTCGAAGCAGGGCCGCCCGTCCCAGGGCGTCCGCGTGATGAACCTGCGCGACGACGACGTGGTCAGCGCGGTGGCGCTCGTGATGGAGACGAACACGTCGGCGCAGGTGCAGGGCGACCTCATCGACGAGAACGGCGCCGAAGACGCGGCGGCCGCACCGGTGGCCGATGGGGCGGAGGGAGCACCCGAAGCCTCGGTGATGGATCCGGGCGACGACGAGCTCGAGCCCGACGAGGGCGACCTGGACGACGAGGACCTGGACGACGAGGACCTGGACGACGAGGACCTGAACGAGGACGACCTCGAGGACGACGAGTCCGACGAGGACCTCGACGAAGACGAGTAGCCCCCAGCTCCGATGGCGCCGTGGCGGCACGGCTCTTGGGCGACCTGGGCGGGTGTGTTCGATAGTCCCTTCCCAGGCCGACGGCTTCGCCGTCGGGAGCTCCTGGAAAGCGACCATCGAACACACCCGCATCAGCCCCGCTGGTGCACGGACTGTCCTCCGACCGGAGAGGCGGCCTTTGTGCCCGCGGTTGGCGCTGGGTTCGGGCACCTGGAACGTCACCGCCCCAGCGACGTAAGAGCAACCGGGAAACCGGGCTGAGCAAAAGGGAGGGGCGCCCCGAAGGGCGCCCCTCAAGCTGAACGGGATCGGCGGCGGTCCTCGACTGCTGTCGGGTGGGCGGGACCAGCCCCCACCTACGCCTACCGACGGTGTCCTGGTATGGACTCCGCTAGTCCGCTTCAGCGCCGGCTAACGGCCGGACACCTCCAGGGTCCCGAAAAAACTGTCACTCAAGTTAGGACCACCTCCTTTCCCTGGTAGGCACTATGTAAGCAGACGCGGAAGCGGACGAAAAGGCGCTTGGGCGCTGGACGCCGGAAAAGGGGCGAACTTGCAGGGAGAGCGCTTAGCCGGCGGCGCCCGCGGGGGCGGTGGCCCGCTCATCGGCGAGCCCGATCTCCGCGCAGGCGGCCTCCATCTCGGCCAGGCCGAACGCCTCCACCGGGCCCAGTGCGCCCGTTCCGTGAACGCCGTGCTCGAGCGCCCGGTGGGCGCCCCAGGCGAGGATCTCGCCGGTGAACGTGTAGCCGTTCGGTCCCTTGAGCACCACGCGCTCGAGCAGGTTGCCGGCGGCGTCGGAGGCCTCCGCGACGATCAGCGAGCCGCTGCGCGCCCGGGCCGCCTCATCGGGCCCGCCGGTGGAGCCCTTCACGAAACGGCGGCCGACCTTCTCCATCCCCGAGGTGACCCCCGGCAACTCACCCGCCATCGACATCACCTGCATCGCGCGGGACCCCGGACCGAACCAGCCGAGGTACGCGTCGACCTCGCGCAGCGATGGGTGGATCTTGGGCAACGCAAAGTGCTCCGAGCTGCCGACCGAGACACCAGTCAGCTTCTTGCTGCCGCTGTGGAAGCTGTGCACGCGCT
>JBKPDA010000145.1:0-11702 GCA_046727635.1 Actinomycetota bacterium
GCTGCGTGAGCGACGCTGCGTACGTGAGTAGGTGCAGGCCGTCGAGGAGCGGGTTGTGGGCCGTGCGGCCGCCCACCGCGCTGTCGAGCGTCCACAGGCCGGTGAAGCCCAGCTCCTCGGCTCGCGGGGCGTAGCTGCGCAGCAGGTCGGCGTGCTCGTCGTGGACCAGCTGGGGGAGGGAGACCGAGAAGTGCACCTCCCTCATGACGTGAGCACCACCTTCCCGTGCAGTCCGCCCCGCTCGGCCAGCTGGTGCCCGCGCGCCGCGTCCGCCAGGTCGAGCGTGTAGGCCACGCGCGATGGGCGCAGGCGGCCCGCCCCGAGGTCGGCGGCAAGCCGGCGCAGCGCGTCCGGGTCCGACTGCACGAGCATCGGCTTGAAGCGAACGCCGCGCTCGGGCTCGCCGTCGCGCGGCGTGCGCGTGAAGACGATCTCGCCGCCGTCCTTCACGGCCGCCTGCGCGGCCGCGCCGATCGGCACCATGTCGAGCACCGCGTCCACCTGTTCGAGGCTCGCGAGGTCCGTGTCGCGCGGCAGCACCTCGTGCGCGCCCAGCTCGCGCGGCCACTCCTCGTCGTCGCGGCCGGCCAGCGCGATCACCCGGTAGCCGTCGCGCACAGCAAGCTGCACCGCGTAGCCGCCCACCGCGCCGCCCGCGCCGGTGATGAGGATCGTGCCGCCGGGCTCGGCCTCGATCAGGTCGAGGCACTGCCTCGCGGTCAGCGCGTTCAGCGGCAGCGTGGCGCCGGTCACGTAGTCGATCCCGTCCGGGAGCGGCGCCAGCCAGCTGGGATCCACCGCAGCGGCCTCCGCATAGGTGCCCACCCGACCGCCGATCCGGCCGAACGGCACCAGGCCCACGACGCGGTCGCCCTCCGCGAAGCCGTTCGCCCCGTCGCTCACCGCGGCTACCTCTCCGGCCAGGTCCCAACCGGGAACGATCGGCGGCTCGAGGTCGGGCATCCGCTGGCGCGCCTGGCCCGCGCGCGTGGCGATGTCGGACGGGTTGATCGTGGCGGCGTGGATGCGCACCACCACCTCGCCGTGCTGGGGCGTGGGCTCCGGCCGCTCGGCCGCGCGCATCACCTCCGGCCCGCCGAACGCGCTTATCTCGGCGACGCGCACTGCTTACGCGGTGAGGATCAACGGCGCGCCGTCGCGCACCACGATGGTGTGCTCGAAGTGAGCCGAGCGCGAGCCGTCGGCCGTACGCACGGTCCAGCCGTCGGAGCTCGAGCGCACCGCGCCGTCGCCGGCGGCGATGATCGGCTCGACGGTGAGCACGAGACCGTCCGTGAGCGGCTGCGAGAGGTTCGGCACGAAGAAGCTCGGCACGTCCGGCGGCTCGTGGATCTTGCGCCCGATTCCGTGGCCGATGAGGTCGGTGCACACCGAGTAGCCGGCTTCGTGAACGGTTGTCTCGATCGCGGCGCCGATCGCGTTCAGAGGTGAGCCGGCGCGCGCGGCCTCGAGACCGCTGGCCAGCGCTCGCCGGGAAGCGTCGGCCAGCGCGACAGTGGCACTACGCGGTCGCCCGACGCTCACCGACACGCACGAGTCCGCATAGAAGCCATCGAGCTCGGCGGTGACGTCGAGCTTCACGAGGTCGCCGTCACGCACCCGGCGGCGGCTAGGGATGCCGTGCACCGCCTCGTCGTTCACGCTGATGCACGTGACGCCCGGGAAGTCGTAGTCGAGCTGAGGGCCCGAGCGCGCGCCCGCGCGGCGGAACAGCTTGCCGGCGATGGCGTCCAGCTCGAGCGTGGTGGTGTTCGGGCGGACGGCGCGCCGCATCGCGCGGATGGCCTCGGCCACGATGCGTCCGACGGCTTTGAGCGCCTGCAGCTCTTCCTCGGTCTCGACGGACACGAGTGGAGCGTACTTCGCCTAGCCCTCTCGCTCCTGAATGACGGCGCCGAGCTGCTCCAGCACCTCCGGCGCCGTCTTGCGCAGGCGGCTCACGTCCCAGTGGGAGAGCGTGAGCAGCCGCATCTGCGTCTTCGCCACCACGGTGGCGTTGCGCTGCTCGTCCTTGAGCACCCCCATCTCGCCGAAGACGTCGCCGGGGCCGAGCTCGGCCACGGTCTGGCCGTTGTGCTGCACCTCGGCGGTGCCGTCCTGGATGATGAAGAGGTCGTAGGCGTAGTCGCCCTCCTCGACGAGGTGCTTCCCGGCCGACACGCTCAGCTCGCTCACCCAGAACGCGAGCTTGCGCAGCGCGTCCGCAGGGAGCGACTGGAACAGCGGGATCGATGCAAGGCCCTCGGGATCCACGTGCGTGCGGGCGGGTTTCTACACGGGCTGGCGCCTCCGCGCAACTATGAGGCTGTTTTAGCCCGGTAGTGGGAACGCCGCCGTGAGCTCGCGAACCTCGCCGGCGATGCGCTCAATCGTCGCCTCATCGCCCTGCCGAGCGGCGTCCACGCCGTCGTCGATCCAGGCCGCGATCTGCTCCATCTCCTGCTCGCCCATGCCGCGTGTGGCCACCGCGGGTGTGCCCAACCGGAGGCCGGATGGGTCGAACGGCGTGCGCGGATCGAAGGGCACCGTGTTGTAGTTCGTGGTGATGCGCGCGCGGTCGAGCGCCTGCGCCGCCGGTTTGCCGGGCACGCCCTTCGAGGTCAGGTCGATCAGGATCAGGTGGTTGTCGGTGCCGCCCGAGACGAGCTCGAAGCCACGGGCCAGCAGGGCGTCGGCGAGGGCCTTCGCGTTCGTCACGATCTGCCGCGCGTAGCCGGCGAACGACGGCTCCAGCGCCTCGCCGAGCGCAACGGCGATGCCGGCCGTCGTGTGGTTGTGCGGGCCGCCCTGCAGCCCCGGGAACACCGCGCGGTCGATGGCGCTCGCGTGACGTTCGTCGCACATCAGCATCGCGCCGCGCGGGCCGCGCAGCGTCTTGTGGGTGGTGGTGGAGATCACCTCGGCGTGCCCAACGGGGGAGGGATGCGCGCCGCCCGCCACCAGCCCGGCGATGTGCGCGATGTCGGCGGCCAGCACCGCGTCCACCTCGCGCGCGATCTCCGCGAAGCCGGCGAAGTCGATCGTGCGCGGGATCGCGGTTCCGCCGCAGAAGATCAGCTTCGGACGCTCGGCGAGGGCCAGCTCGCGGAGCTCGTCGAGATCTACGCGGCCGGTGTCACGCCGCACGCCGTACTGCACCGAGCGGAACCACTTGCCGGTGGCGGACACGCCCCAGCCATGCGTGAGGTGGCCGCCCATCGGCAGCGACATGCCCATCACGGTGTCGCCCGGGTCGAGGAAGGCGAGGTACACAGCCAGGTTCGCCGGCGAGCCCGAGTAGGGCTGCACGTTCGCGTGGTCGACCCCGAACAGCTTCTCGGCGCGCTCCACGGCCAGCGGCTCGAGCCGGTCGATCACCTGCTGGCCCTCGTAGTAGCGCCGCCCGGCGTAGCCCTCCGAGTACTTGTCGTTGAGCACGCTGCCGAGCGCGTCGAGCACGGCGCGAGAGACATGGTTCTCGGACGGAATCAGGCAGATCGTGGACGACTGCCGCTCCAGCTCGTCGTCGATCAGCCGCGCGACCTCGGGATCGCTTCGCTCGATCGCCGTTTGACCTGCCAACTGCACGCTCATGGGCAACTCCTCACTCGGTGTGTGTGCCCAGGCGCGCGGCTAGATCAGGCCGCCGCTCCCCGGTGGTGCTCCACCTTCTGCGCCAGTCACGGCGACCAGGACCAACTTACCGCACTGGCCGGTTGCCGGCGCGCTCGCGATCGTCATCCATCAGCTCGCGATCGGCCAGGCCACCTTCCGTAGCGGCGGCGCGCTCCTCGTGAAGGTCTGCCTCGGCCCGCTCGCGGCGAGCCTCCTGCTCGGCGATTCGCGCACGCTGCTCGGCTGCCTCGGCGCGCTCGGCACGCACGCCGGCCTCCTTCCGGTGCTCTGTGGCCACGGTCTCGCGACGCCGCTCGAGCTCGCGCTCCCTGCGCTTGATCTGGCCCCGCTCGCGCATCCGTGGAAGCAGGACGAGAAGGGCGATGAAGATGATCGCCGCCGCCGCGGCGATGGCGATGATTGCGCCAGCAGACATGAAGACCTCCCTTGGCTGTCTCCCGGGAATGCCCGGCGCACCAGCCGGCAAACGGGAGTTGGCGCAAAGTCAGATCTCCAGGCGCGCCTCTTCGAGGTCGAGCTCCTGAATCACCCGGTTGGCCGTCTCGTTCGAGATCTCGCCGTTGTTTCGCAGCCCCACGAGCGCCTCACGCTGGGCCGCCAGCACCAGTTGCACCATCTGCTGGTAGACGAGCGAGCGGTCCTCGTAGCCGTCGTCCTCGATCTTCCCCGCGCGCGCCGCGAAGCGCCGCTTGCGGTATTCGTACATCGCCCGCATCCGCTCCACGGTCTCGTCGCGGGTCCAGTCCTCCGCGGCGAGCGCGTCGATCTGAACGAGTGCGGCCCTCACCGCGGTCAGCCGCGCGCGGACCTCCTCGGTCTCCTCCTCCGTGCCATCCGACGCCACCCCCAGCCGGTGGATCAGCATGGGCAGCGTCAGCCCCTGCACCACGAGCGTCGCGAAGATCACCGCGAATGTGAGAAAGATGATGAGGTTGCGCTCGGGGAAGGGGTCGCCCGCGTGGGTGGTGAGCGGAATGGCCAGCGCCGCGGCCAGCGACACCGCGCCGCGCATGCCGCTCCACGCGAGCACCAGCCGAGATCGGGCGCCTACGCGCCGCAGGCGCTGCGCCGGTCGGCGGTCGAGGGCGCGAATCAGATACGGCATCGTGAACATCCAGACAAGCCTCACCCCAGCCACGACCCCGCTGATGGCCAGCGCCCACACCAGCAGCTTCTGCACGGAATGGTTGTCAGCCGCGTGCTGGGCGACCCCCCGCAACTGCAGCCCCACGAGCACGAACAGGGCTGCGTTCAGCAGGAAGTCGACGATGTCCCAGGCCATGAAGCCTTGAAGCCGGATCCTCGGCGGGATGATGCTGGGCCCGCGGAAGCCCATGAACAGTCCGCAGGTGACCGCGGCAAGCGCGCCGGACGCGCCGATCTCATCCGCCGGGATGAAGGCCGCGTAGCCGCTCAGCAGGGAGATCGTGACGCTCACCTGCGCGTCCTCGACGCGCGCCCGGATGAATGCGATCACCCACCCTGCGGCCAGGCCTATCGCCACGCCGCCGAGGGCGCTGAGGACGAAGCGCAGGCCGGCGTGGCTTATCGAGAAGCTGCCGGTCACCACCGCGGCCACCGCAACCTTGTAGGCAACGAGCGCGGTGGCGTCGTTGAAGAGGCCCTCGCCCTCGGCCGCGCTCACGAGGCGTCTGGGGAGTCCCAGCCGGCGCATGATCAGTCCGCCGGCGAGGGGGTCGGTAGGGGATACCACGGCGCCGAGCACGAATGCGGCGGACCACGGGAGGCTCGGCACCAGCGCGTGCGCCGCGACCGCAACGACCACCATCGTGGCCAGCACCAGCCCGACGGCGCCGAGCGTCAGCGCGCGCAGGTTCGCCCGCATGTCGCCGAGGTTCGCGAAGAAGGCAGCCCCGTAGAGCAGCGGCGGCAGGAACACGACGAGCACCACATTCGGGTCGAGCTTCACGTCCTGCACGCCGGGTACGAACCCGAACGCAGCGCCGCCGATCACGAGCACGATCGGGTAGGGGACCGACAGCAACCGCGCCAGGGCGCTCAGCCCCGCCACGGCCACCAGGATCCCCGCGATGAGGAGTTCCGCTTGACCCATTGGGTCGAGGAATTGTCTCGCTACGGGGCGGGCAGAGTCAGCACGGCCCCGCCGATGGTGGCCCGCGCGGCAGTCGACCGCTGGCTCCAGCTGAGGGAGACGTTCACCTTGGCGCCGGCGGGTGTGGTCACCGTGAGCCTGCCGCTCAGGTTCCCGGTGCCCGGTGTCCAGTGCCCCGAGCCGCTCGCCGGTGCGTCGCCGACGAAGCGGATGCCGCTGAGCTTCAACTGGATGGGGGAGTCGCCGGTGGTTGTGAAGCTGCCCCCACGCAGGCCCGGCCCGTGGTCGACTCCCGAATAGAAGCGCCGAATGGTCGCGTCGGCCAGCGCGCCAGCGGCTACTGTGGCGGCGCGGCGGGCGTCGATCCCCGGGTCCGTGCCCGACAACAGCGTGGCCGGCGTGGCGGCGGCGAACGTGGCCGGGTAGGCGCCCGCGGTGTGCAGCGGCGGGATGGCGGCTGCGCAGCGCGTGTCGAGTGAGTCGAGCTTGCCCGGCGCCTGCACGAACGCGCGAATGATCCGGCGCGCGCAGCGCGTGGCGCCGGCGAGCAGCGTGTCGCCCTCCGAGCTCACGTGCACGGCGTTGCTCAGCTTCACGATCCGCACGTGCCGCCCGAGCGTGGGCCCGAACTTCTCCACGTCGGGCTCGGGCGTGAGCGAGTCCAGGTCGCCGCCGAGGATGAGCACCGGCACCGACGCTGGGAGCGGCTGCCACCCGGCCGGCACCGGCGGCGCCGTGTGCGCTGGCTGCGGCCAGTCGAGGCAGGCCATGTACGGCTCGTCGTAGGCACTCATCTGGAGCCACTCGGCGGTGGTGAAGGGTGCAAACGGGTCGCCCGACGGCGGCGCCGCCATGCTCGCTGCCAGCTGAGCTCGCCGCTGCGCGGGGCTCGAGCTCATCGAGAAGAGCTGCGGGTAGTCGACGCAGCTCACGGCGAAGTAGAGGCCGTCAGTGAAGTAGTCGGGCGTGCTCGCGCCGTGGTCGTACGTGCCGGACTGCACGGCCAGTCGCAGGAGGGGCACGGGGTCGCCCGCCAGGGCGGCGCGCACCGACGGGTCCAGCTCGCGATAGATCACTGGATCGGAGGCGGCATCCTGCACCAGGTCCACCAGCGTGCGCGGCGTGACCTCCGTGCTCGAGCGGCTGCCGTCCGCGTCGCGCGCCGAGCCGCTGATCGGCGCCACGCGCAGCCTGGCGAGCAGCTGGGCCAGGCGGTCGCTCGCGGTCCCCGACCCGGCGGCGGCCGCGGAGCAGCCCGGGTCGCGTGCGCAGACGGCGTCGAGCGCGTTCCTCGCCACCGGTCCCGATGACGCGTACCACGGGTCGAGACCCACCACCGGGTAGGCCGAGTCGAGTGTGAGCGAGTGCACGAAGCTCGGGTGGCGAGCGATGAACGACTGGGCGAACCAGGTGCCGTACGAGTCGCCGTACAGGTCCACCCGCCCGAGTCGCAGCGCGCGCAGGACCGCCGCGAGGTCGTCGGCCGCGTAGGCGGTGCTGAACAGGTCGGCGGCGTGCACGCCCGGGTAGCGCCGCTCGATCAGGCGCGCGCATGCCGCCACCCGGCCGGCGAACGCCGGGCCCCAGCTCGGGCCGGTGAACGTCTGGACGCTCGGGCAGTCGATCAGGCCCGAGCCGCCCGTGCCCCTGTTGTCCACGAGCAGCAGGTTGCGACTCCGCAGCAGCGGGCTGTAGATGCCGTGGTACTCGTAGAGGCTGCCGGTGGACGGGTAGCCGGGGCCGCCCTCCACCGCCACGATCGCCGGCCTGTTCGCCGGGTGGCTGGCGGGCAGCCAGTGGAACGCGATGTGGATGTGCGGCCCGTGCGGGCGGCCCGGGTCGAGGGGCCGCGAGAGCGAGCCGCACCAGCCGTGCTGGCCGCCGCCGCAGGGCTCGAGAGTGAGCGTCCCGAGGCGCACCTTCTGCGTGGACGCGCTCGCCGAGGCGGCGGACAGCGCAAGCAGCACCAGCAGCAGTCCGGCTCCCCGGGCGATCCCTCGCGCCATCGGCGGGAAGTATCGCCGCTGCGCCAGCACCGGCAGGAGCATGCCTTGACGGATATATAGCCATGTGGTTATATAGCTCCGCGATGCCCTCGACTTGGTCAGCGCTCTCAGATCCGCACCGCCGCGCCGCGATCGAGCTTCTACGCGACGGTCCGAAGCCGGTGGGGGACCTGGTGAAGGCGCTCGGCATCACGCAGCCCGGCATGTCCAAGCACCTCCGCGTGCTGCGCGAGGTGGGGCTCGTGCAGGTACGGCAGGACGCGCAGCGGCGCGTGTACGAGCTCGACCCGAAGCCGCTCGCCGAGCTGGACGCATGGCTCGCGCCCTACCGGCGGCTGTGGGATGAGCGCCTCGACGCCCTCAAGCGGCATCTCGAACAAACCCGATCCGGGAGGACCGACACATGACAGGCACCTACATCACGGTCGACGACCGGCCCGCGCTCGTGTTCGAGCGCCGGCTCTCGCATCCGGTCGACGCGGTGTGGCGAGCCATCACCGAGCCGGGCGAGCT
This sequence comes from Actinomycetota bacterium, assembly GCA_046727635.1. GTDB lineage: Bacteria > Actinomycetota > Thermoleophilia > Solirubrobacterales > Thermoleophilaceae > JAICJR01. The sequence goes on from JBKPDA010000145.1 coordinate 8,230, forward strand.
TGCCGCCTGGTTCCCGAACACCGTGGAGGGAGACCTGCGCGTGGGCGGCCAGATCAGGTTCACGTTCCCCGAGGGGCTGGACTACCCGCCGATGGAGGGCGAGGTGCTCGAGTTCGATCCGCCGCGCCGCTTCCACTTCACCTGGGGCCCCGACGAGCTGCGCTTCGATCTCGAGGAGCTCGACGGCGGTCAGGGCTGCCTGCTTCGCCTCACAGACGTGTTGTCGGAGAGCGAGAAGGCCGCGCGCGACGCCGCCGGCTGGCACGTCTGCCTCGACACGCTGGAGGACCACCTGGCGGGCGTTCCCACCTCAGCGCCGGGCACGCGCCCCTCGAGCGCGTGGCAGGGCTACTACGACCGCTACGCGGCGCAGGGCATGCCCACCGGAGCCGAGCTTCCGAGCTAGCCGTTCGCCCCTCCAAATGGGTGAAGGAAATAGCCCACCGCTGCGGTATCAAGAAAGCAGGGAGCCTTCCGACTTACGCGCTTAGAGCAGTCCTTTCGCCCGGAGGGGAACGATGAAGGTGTTCGACGTCAAGGCGCAGAACGGTCAGACGCTCGCAGCAGGCCTCACGCTCCGTGAGGCAAACGCACTCGCCCGCCAGGTCGGCGGCTTCGTGCGGCCGCGTGTGATCGAGGCGCCGGTTCGCTGATCGAGACCTGAGCGCTCCATTTCCCTCCTCCCGAGGTTTGATCCTCGTGAGAGGACGATGCGTCTCGCCCGGTCACCATTGCTCGCGCTGGTCGCGCTTGCGATTGCGCAGCCCGCATATGCCGGAACGGTCGGAGCGAACCAGCCCACGCCGCCATCGAGCATCGACGGCTATCTCACCTTCAAGGCCGCGCACGGCGAGCAGAACGACGTGAAGATGGTCCGCGAGGCTGATGGCTTCCGCGTCGCCGACCAGTCCGCGCCCCTGACCGCGCTTCCCGGCTGTACCGCGGTCGACGTCCACACGGCGGTGTGCGATCCAGGCACCACGGTGCCGGTGGTCATGGCGGACCTCGGCGACCTGGACGACCGCCTGACCCTTCAGGGCATGGGCTGGTCCGAGGGCACGCTGATTTACGGCAACGACGGCAACGACGTCCTGAGCGGCGGCTGCCAGATGAACGGGGGCGCCGGCGACGACGTGCTGACCGCGTGCGACAACCAGTGGAGCTATCTCAGTGGCGACGCGGGCGACGACCTGCTGACCGGCGGCACGGCCGCCGACAACCTGCAGGGCGGAGGCGGCCACGACGTGATGAACGGCGGGCCGGGAGACGATTTTCTAGGGTCGGGCGACACGGAGGCGTTCCACGACGCCGACGTGTTCGATGGCGGCCCCGGCAGGGACGGCGTCTTTGAGGGCGGCCGGACTCAGCGAGTAACGGTGGACCTCTCGAACCCGACCGCCGCGCAGGGCGAGCTGGGGGAGGGCGACGTGATCCGGAATGTAGAGGACGCGATCACGACAGGCGCGGGGCCCGTCACGATCACCGGGAACGACGGCGCCAACTGGCTCGTGGGCGGTCGCAGCGACGACGTGCTGCGCGGCCTCGGGGGCGACGACGTGCTGGTGGACGGCGCCGGCTCCGACACGATGGATGGCGGGCCGGGCGACGACCAGTTCACGAGCTCGGACCTGTTCGTGGACCACATCGACTGCGGCCAGGGGACCGATCGCGTGGTGCTGGCTGACGCGGCGGACATCCGCAGCGGCTGCGAGAGCTTCAGGCCGTTGCGCGGCTACAAGGTCATCGCCACGAGGATCGGCATCCACCGCGACGGCACCGCCGGAGTGGGGCTCTATTGCTCGGGCGAGGGCCCGGGCATCTACGGGGAGTACGAGTGGGACTACTGCGCCGGCATCCTCACGATCCGCGCGAAGCTGGACGGCCGCCTGCGGGTGGTGGGCAAGGCCAGCTGCCTGTCGGAAATCCAGTGCAGCACCGCCATCCGCGTCTCCAACCGCGTCCCCCGGCTGATCGCCCGCCGCCGCACGCTGGCCGGCCGCGCAACGTTCGAGCGTTCGCCAGGCGCGAGCGCCGGGGCGATCCCGTTCATTCAGAGGGTTGTCCTGAAGATCTCGCGTCGGCGCTAGCCGTCGTCGAGGTCGAGCAGCGCCGCGTGGACGGCGAGCGAGGCCTCGGCGACCTTCATCACGAGCGCGTAGATGTCGCGGCCCTCGACCGCCGGGACGAACACGAAGCCGCTGCGGTTCACGTTGAGGCTCTCTTCCTTCACGACGCGCTCCGCCTCGGCGAGCCAGCCGGCCGGGCTGCCGGCGCCGCTAACGGCGCGGCCCATGTCGTCGATGTCGTAGCGGTGGCGGCGCTTTCGCACGCGCACCCGAACGGGTTGGTCCGGGGCGTAGGTCAGGCCCGTGTCCAGGTCGATCTCGCCGCGCTCGCCCCAGCTCTCGAGCGCCTCCGCCAGCCGCGCCTTGGGTGACGCCGTCAGCGCCTGCCCCAGCAGCACCGCGACCTCGTCGGCCGCCACGTCGATCATGCCCTGGCGCACCTGTGCGCCGGCGGCGACGAGCAGGCGCGCCGCCTCCAGGTAGCCGTCGAGGCGCTCGTGCGCCTCTGGCAGCCGGCGCGACCCCCACGCGGTCCAGCCGAGCGGCGTCGAGGGGGCCTCGCGCGGACCGCCAACGACGTCTACCTCGGCGCCCCGCTCGAGCAGCAGCGCCACCGTGCTGCCGCGACCCCACAGGCCGGCGTAGTGGAGAGCGGTGCCCTCGTCGATCCCGCGCGCGTCCAGCGGCAGGCCGGCGTCGAGCAGGCGCGCCACGCCGCCGTCCTCGCCTGCGCTGGCCCACATCGGCAACAGCTCCGCGTCCGCCGGTCGCAGGCGCTCGCGCAGGGTCGGATCGGCCGCGATGCAGCGCGCGGCGTGCTCCTCGTCGCCGCGCAGCACGGCGCCGAGCCAGTCCGCGATCGGGTCCACCTCGGTTCGCGCACCGGCGCGCTCGAGCACCTCCATCAACGACGTGTCGCCGCGCCGCGCGGCCCGGGAGTAAGGGGTTAGGCCGTCGGAGTCGCGCGCTTCGAGATCGGCACCGTGGGTGATCAGCAGCTCGGTCACCTCGTCGCCCCTGGTGAGGAGCAACGAGTTCCGCAGCTCCGGGTCCTCCGGCCGCAGGTCGCCCTTCTCCAGCAGCACCCGCACCTTCTCGGCACTGCGAATGGCGTTGCCGAGCGCGTTGGTGTTGCGCACCGTGGCGCCGTGCTCGAGCAGGATCTCGAGGCAGGTGGTGTCCTCTGCCTCGCACGCGTGGTAGACGGACTCGTTGTCATCCGGGTCGGCGCCGCGCTCGAGCTCGAGGACGGCGCGACCGGCGAGCTCGTGCTCACGCACCTCCGGCACCGCGCGGCGCCGCTCCTTCGCTTCCGCACGCGCGATCACGTCCAGGTGTGGACGAGCCCGTGCGCCTGCGGCCGCACCGCACCGCGCGTCCGGTGCATCGGCCGGACGGACGACATGC
>JBKPDA010000146.1:0-11057 GCA_046727635.1 Actinomycetota bacterium
GCGGTGGGGCGATCGCCGGGGGCGGGGGAGCCGCGGGCGCGGGCGGCGGTGGCATCAGCAGCTTGATGGTGAACGCCATCGCCATGAAGACCGCCACTGCGCTTTCGGTGGTGGTGGCGGGCGCCGGGGTCGTCGCCGTGACCACTCATACCCCCGCGGGCAGGCAGGCCGTGGCCGACGCCGACGCCGCGACGGACGCGCGAGAGCTGGGAATGGCGTCGACCCAGATTTGGCGGCCGCCGCAGGCCGATCCCGGCAGCGTCCAGCCTCGAGACCAGCAGGCTTTACGGCATGCACCACCGCACCCGGGCGGCGACGCCCACCGCGACCCGCCTCCGCCTCCGCCTGGCGGCTCGCATGAGTCGCCGCCGCCGGGAGCGCCCGCCGTCCCAGCTGACGGCCACCCGCCGTCGAGCGACAAGCCCAAGACCGCCCCGGTCTCCGACAAGCAGGACAAGGGCAAGAAGGACGCCGGCGCCGGCGATCAAGGCAACCAGGGCCAGGCCGGCACCGGGGGCACCCCGAACACCACAGCCCCCGGCCAGGTGAACAAGCAGGATCCGGCCAAGGTGCCCCCCGGGCAGGCCAAGAAGCAGGAGTCGCAGCAGGTCACGACGACGACTCCAACCACCCCGGCGGCCGACAGCGTCCCTCCGGGTCAGGCCAAGGACAAGAGCGACAAGGGGAACGGCAACGGCAACGGCAGTGGGAACGGGAACGGGAACGGCAAAGACAAGGGCGCCGGCGGCTAGACCACTGCCGCCTTCACCCCGTTCCGGGTCACCTGGCCATTCGATACCGCGTGCACCGGTCCCGCCGTCTCGATCACGATCCGGCACGGCCGCTCGCGCAGCAGGTAACTGGTAATCGGGCCGAACACCCGCTCCGCCGCGGGGGCGTGGCCCATGTCGAAGTAGACGATCTCGGAGCCGCGCTGGCGCGCCTCGTCCACGAGCGCCGCGCCCGGATTGCGCGTGCGGATGACGGAGGTGCGCACCTTCAGCTTCGACTCGCGCGCGCGAATGCGAGCGGCGTCGAGGAGGCTGCCGGCCAGCTGCTCCTCCTCTTCCATGCCGGCGTCGAGCGACAGCTGCGGAGGCACCTCGATCACGTAAACGGCGTCGACTATCGCGTCCTCGCCCGCCAGCTTGGCGGCGCGCCGCAATGCGCCGGCGCTCACGTCGCTACCGAAGATCGGGACCAGCACAGAGCGGTATGCCAGCTCGCTGAAGCCCTCCGGCGCCTTGCCACGGTCGATCTTGAACTGGGTCGTGTAGTCGAGGCCCTGGGAGCGGCGGTACCAGAAGTAGACGACCATTCCGATCACCATCCAGCCGATGCCCACCGTACGCGCCTCCACGTGCAACACGACGACCGAGACCCATGCGGTGAACGTGCCGATGGCGCCCAGCACCGCTCCGAGCGGCAGCGAGCCTCCGCGGAACGGGATGTTCCAGGGCACGCGGTAGGGGCGCTTGTGGTCGGGCTCCTTGTAGCGCAGCGCCACGATCGCCACGTGGGCTGTGGTGAACGACAGCATCGCGCCGAAGCTGTAGAGGTTGCCCAGAAAGTCGGTTTTGCCGGGGATCAGGAGCAGGGCCGCGAGCACCGAGAAGAAGCCGATCGTGAAGGACGGCGTGCGGTACTTCGAGTGCACGCGGGCGAACACGCCAGGTAACTGGCGGTGCTCGGCGAGCGACCACGACAGGCGCGAGATGCCGATCAGCCCGGCGTTCGTGGCGATGATCAGGATCGTGGACGCGAGCACGCCGACGTAGTAGCGGAACGCGGTCTGCAGGCCGTGCCCGATCGGCAGCGCCGACACGATGCCCAGGACCGGGTCGTTCTCGTACTTGGTGCCCAGCAGCGTGTGGTAGTGGCCGGCGGCGTCCTGCGTTACGGGCAGCGCGCTCAGGGAGATGATCGAGATGCCCGCGAAGATGCCGAGCACGGCGATCAGCACGTAGTTCACCGCGCGCGGCACGTCCTCGTCCGGGTCGCGCGCCTCCTCCGCCATGTTCGACACGGTCTCGATCCCCGTATAGGCCACCATCGAGATCGAGAGCGCGAAGATCAGCTCCTTGTAACTGGGGGCCGTGCCGAGGTGCACCTGGTTGATGAGCACGCTCGGGTGGAGGACCAGCACCGCTCCCAGCACGACGAGCGCAACCTGGGTGATCAGGTCCGCGACCGCGAGGAAGATGTTGAGGTTGGCCGACTCGCGCAGCCCGCGGATGTTCAGCGCGGCGAGGATCGCGATCACCACGCAGCCGCCGATGATGTCGCCGGGGTTGTGGCGGAGCGCCGGGAAGAACGCGCCCAGGTAGTGGGGCACGAAGAAGGCGCTGATCGCGATCGTGATGATGTAGTCGAGCGTCAGCGCCCAGCCGGCGAAGAACGAGGCGACCTCGTTGAAGGCGTGGCGCGCGAACGACGAGGAGCCGCCGGCCTCGGGGAACATCGACGCGCCCTCGGCGTAGGTCTTGGCCGTGAGCGCGAAGAGGCCGCCCGCGAAGATGAACACGACCGGCGTGAGGCCGAGCGCGTGGGCCGCGACGAGCCCGAGCGCGTAGTAAATGGACGAGCCGACGTTCCCGTACGCCGTGGCGAACAGCCCGGGCACGCCCACGGTTCGGCGAAGCCCTCGTTCCACGACTCGCGCCATGCCTTCATGGTCGGACGCCCGGGATCAAGGGGCCGCTAAGAAGCGGCGGTCCGGCGTAGAGATTTCGTAAAGACGTCGCGGAAGCGGCGCACTGCTGCGCTAAAGCGACTCGCGCAGCCGATAACCCACGCCCGGCTCAGTGATCAGGTAGGTGGGATTGGACGAGTCGGGCTCGAGCTTGGAGCGAATGTGCGCCACGTGCACGCGCAAGTAGTGCGTCTCGAGGTCGTATCCGGGCCCCCACACGGCCTGCAGCAGCTGGCGCTGCGTGACCAGCTTGCCTCGATGCCGGGCCAGCTCGCGCAGGATGTCGAACTCGATCGGGGTCAGGTGGATCTGCTCGCCGTCGCGGGTCACGCGGCGGTCGGCCAGGTCGATCGTCAGGTCGCCGATCTCCACCACCGGCTCCTCGCGCTCGTCGCCCGCGCGTCGCATCACCGCGCGCAGCCGGGCGAGCAGCTCCTCGGTGCCGAACGGCTTGGTGATGTAGTCGTCGGCGCCAACGTCGAGGGCGCGCACCTTCTCGCGCTCGTCGCCCACCGCGGAGAGCACGATGATCGGGAGGCTGCTCCAGGCGCGCACCTCGCGGCACACGTCTACGCCGCTGCCGTCGGGCAGCACCAGGTCGAGCACCATCGCGTCGGGCGGGCGGACCGACACCGCGTCGAGCGCCTCGGACTTCGTCTCCGCGGTGGCTACGTCGTAGCCCGCGTTGCGCAGGATGACCCGAAGGGCGCGCAGGATCTGCGGCTCGTCGTCCACGACGAGCACGTGCTCGCTCACGCGGACGGCGTGGGCTGCCGAGCCACCGGAAACGAGACCGCGAACGAGGTGCCGTCGGACACGCTCAGCTGGATGCGCCCGTGGTTTGCCTCCACGAAGCCGCGGCAGATCGCCAGCCCGAGGCCCGACCCGCGCCCCGACTCGCCGACCCGGAAGAAGGGCTCGAAGATGCGGGCGCGCTGGCTCGCGGGGATTCCCCGGCCGCGGTCGGTGACACGCACGGTCACGCGGTCGCCCATCGCCCCGCCGCTGATGCGCACGGGGGTGCCTGGCGGCGAGTGGGTGATCGCGTTATCGATCAGGTTCGCGAACACGCGCTCGAGCTGGGCGGCGTCCGCCTGCACCAGGGGCAGCTCGGGCGGCAGCTCGATCATCACCGGGTGGTCGCCCCGCGCGGCACGCACCTGCGCGACGGCGCCCGACACCACGTCCCGCAGGTCGCACCAGTCGGTCTGTGGGTGAACCGCGCCCGCCTGGATCTTCGATAGGTCGAGGAGGTCGCCCACCATTCGCGCCAGCCGCTGCGACTCGTCCTCGATCACCGACAGGAGGTCCTCCCTGTCGCCCGCCGACAGGGCGCCCTCGCGGAGTCCGCTGGCGGCCGTGGTGATGGCCGTGAGCGGCGAGCGGAAGTCGTGGGACACCGAGTGGAGCACCGCCGTCTTGGCCACGTCGGCGCGGCGGGCCGCCTCGACTTCGGCCGACTGCACCGCCAGTCGCTCGCGCTCGAGCGCCACGTCCACGAGCTTGCCCAGCGCCTGCGCGAGGCGGTCGGCGTCCTCGCGCTCCCAGCCCAGGCCCTTGCGCACGTACAGCCAGCCCGAGCCCTCCTGGGTGGCGAGTCTCACCGCGTGCTCCTCGGGCGAGTGTGCGGGCACGGGGTTCAGGCTCACGCGGATCTCGCCTTCGCGCGGCAGCTCGTCCTGGATCCGCGCCCCGGCCAGCACAGCCGACGCCACCTGGGCCACAAGAGCCGCCTCGTGCGCGCGGACGCTTGCCAGCCGCGCTCGGTCCTCGGCCTCGCGGGTGCGTTCGCGCGCCTCCGCAGCCAGCCGGCCGACCACCAGGGCGGCGACGAGGAACACGGCCAGCGCCACCACGTCGCGCGAGTGCGAGATCCGCAGCTGATGGCGGGGCTCCACGAAGAAGAAGTTGAGCGCCAGCAGGCTGCCGAACGCGGTGACCACGGCGGCCGCGCCGCCCCGCCGCACCGCCACGAACAGCACGGCCAGCAGGTACAGCGCGCGCAGGTCGCCTACGGCGGCCACGCCCTCGAGCGCTGCCACCAGCAGTGTGGCGGCGGCGAGCGCGCCCAGCACCTCGAGCGCCACCGAGGCGGTGGTCCGATACCCCGGCGCTCGAACGCTCATGAGCTCAGTCTAGGCTTGCGCCCACCGCTCAGGGAAGAGAGCAGAGCACCTGGAAGACAGACGTGAAGCGCGTCTCGAAGCCGTTTCGAGCCGCTCGCAGGTAGAGCCGCCAGACCCGTACGCGCTCCTCGCCGGCGAGCCGGACGGCATCGTCGAGTGAGGCATCCAGACGCTTGGCCCAGTGCCGCAGCGTCTCGGCGTAGTCGGTGCGGAATCCCTCCACGTGGTGGGTCTCGAGACCGGCGCGCTCGAGCGCCAGCACCACGCGCGACAGGTGCAGGGGCGCGGCGTCCGGGAACACGTAGCGCTCAGAGAAGGGGCCGGCCTCCGGGTCGCCGACCCGAAGCCGGGCGATGCCGTGGTTCAGCAGCCTACCGCCGGGCTCGAGCAGCCCGGCCAGCTGGCTCGCGTAGAGGTCGATGTTCGACGCGCCCACGTGCTCCACCATGCCGATGCTGGAGATCGCGTCGAAGCGCTCGCCCGCGAGCTCGCGGTAGTCCATCACGCGGATGTCGATCTCTCCCGCCACTCCGGCGTCGGCTGCCCGCTTGCGCGCCTCGGCGGCCTGCGGCTCCGACAGGGTGATGCCCAGCACCTTCACCCCGTAGCGGCGTGCGGCATGCAGGGCAAAGCTGCCCCAGCCGCAGCCCACGTCGAGCACGCGCTGGCCGGGCTCGAGGCCGAGCTTCGTGCACACCAGGTCGAGCTTCTGCTCTTGCGCCTCCTCCAGCGTCCGCGCGCCGCGCGAGAAGATCGCGCAGCTGTAGGTCATCGACGCGTCGAGGAAGAGCGCGAAGAAGTCGTTGCTCACGTCGTAGTGGTGACGGACTGCGCGCGCGTCGCGCTCGCGGCTGTGGCGCCTGCCGCGCGGCCGCAGCTCCACCGGCGGGGTGCGGGGAGGCAGCGTGACTCCCATGGCGCGGGCGGCGGCCAGCGCCAACCGCGCCTGGTCGCCGCGCGCCAGCGGCGGCGGCGTCCAGCTGTCGAGCAGCTTCAGCGCGGCGTCGAGGTCGTCCACCTGCAGCTCGCCCGACACGTATGCGCGCCCAACACCGAGCTGTCCGGGCGCGCGCAGTGCGTGGGCAACCGCCCGCGGCGAGCGAACACGGAAGCGCGGGCCGCCGTTGCGCGGCGTGCCGTCCAGCCGTGTGCCGTCCCAGAACTCGACGTCGAAGGGGCGCTCCGGGAAGCAGCGCTCCAGCTCTTCTCGGAAGGGAGCTGTGCGCGCGAGCGCCATCAGGCGGTGCCGGCGAGCGCCTTACCGCCCTGGCGCTCGGGCGCGATGCGCACGACGTTCCACACCAGACCCAGCTTCTCGAGCCCGCGGATCACGAGCGCGGAGGGGTCGAGCTCCCAGGGCCGCAGGCCGTGCGCCGCCGAGGTGGGGAACGCGTGGTGGTTGTTGTGCCAGGCCTCGCCGAGGGACGGCAGCGCCAGCCAGAGCAGGTTGCGCGACTCGTCACCTGTCGCAAAGCGCTTGCGGCCGAAGTAGTGGCAGAGCGAGTTGATGCTGTAGGTGACGTGATGGAGCACCAGCACGCGCACTGCGCCGCCCCAGAGCAGAGCGGTGAGGCCGTGCTTCAGCGAGTGGCCGATTGCGACCCCGAGGGCGAACGGGAGGGCGAGGCCGGCCACCGCCCATGCGAGGAAGGTGCGGTCGACGAAGCTCACCACCGGGTCCTTCAGCAGATCGGGGGCGTAACGGCGCTTGGCGCCGCGCTGCGTGTGGATGAAGAGCCAGCCGAGGTGCGCGTGTGCGAGGCCGCGCAGCGCGCCGCGCAGGCCGCCGCCGTGACCCACGTGCGGGCTGTGGGGGTCGCCCTCCTGGTCCGAGAAGGCGTGGTGCTTGCGGTGGTCGGCCACCCAGGAGATCACCGGCCCCTCGATGGCGGCCGAGCCGAGCACGCCGAAGACGAAACGCAGCCAGGGCGTGGTGGCGAAGCTGCGATGCGTGAAGAGCCGGTGGAAGCCGACGGTCACGCCAAGGCCGCAGAGCACGTAGAAGATGCCGAAGACGAGGAGGTCGCTCCAATGGAGCGCCTCGTCCCACAGCTGCCAGGCCACGAGGCCCAGGGCGAGGATCGGGATTGCCGTGACGAACGCAGTGATGATGCGGTCCCTCGCCTCGTTCTGAACTGGCTCTACGTCGTCACGGCTGGGCCTAGCAGCGGACATTGGTCCTCCTAGTCGCGATGAGTTATGTGTTGTGCGGATCCCTCCTGCACGCCGCGCCATAGCCCCACCCCCGAGGTGCATCGCGGCGCGGGGAGTGTATCCACAGAACCGGCCCGTGCGGCCGGGTGTTCAGCCTATTCTTAACTGCGGCATGGGCACGGTAGCCGCGGGAGTCGCTGCCGGCCGCGCTGGGGGGCGCGGTCTCGAGCTGGCGCGCTTACGGGAGCTCGTCACGCACCTGGCGGGGCGCGAGGTCGCGTCGCTCCACCGCTTCACCCTGCTCGGCTGGGCATGGCCGCTGGTGCGCCAGCTCGCGCAGCTCGGCGTCCTGGTGGTGGTGTTCTCGCGCGTGATCCACCTCGGGGTGGATCACTTCGTGCCGTTCGTGTTCTCGGGGCTGATCGCGTGGAACTGGTTCAGCACCGGTGTGGCGAACGGCACGTCGTCGCTGCTCGACCGGCGCCACCTCGTGTTCCAGCCGCGCTTTCCCACGCTTGCGCTGCCGCTCGTGGCGGTGGCGGTGCCGTTTGTGGACCTGCTGCTGGCGCTCCCGGTGCTCGGGCTGATGATGGCCGTGGACGGCGACGCGCACTGGTCGATCCTGTTCATGCCTGTGCTCGTCGTGATCCAGCTCGTGTTGATGGCGGGCCTCGCCTGGATCACCGCCGCGGCGACGGTCTACTTCCGCGACGTGCGCCACGTGGTGCTCGTGGGGGTGACCATGCTCTTCTATCTCACCCCGGTCTTCTACGACCTCGACACGCTCTCGCCGCACTACCGCTCGCTCCTGCGGCTCAACCCGCTCACCACGATCGTCGACGGCTACCACTCGATCGTCCTCGACGGGCGGCTGCCGGCGGCGGGCTGGCTGGCGGGCGTGGCAGTCTTGAGCCTGGTCCTTGCGGCGGTCGGCCTCGTGCTCTTCCGGCGCTTGAGCGGCGGCTTCGTGGACGAGCTGTGATCGAGCTCGAGGGCGTCTGGAAGTCTTATCCCCGTTGGGTCGGCGAGCGGACCCTGCGCGGCGTGCTCACGCGCCGCGTGCCGGTGGCGATGCGCCGCGGGGAGCCGGTGTGGGCGCTCAAGGACGTGTCGCTGCGGGTCGGGCCGGGGGAGAGCGTGGGGCTGATCGGTCCGAACGGCGCCGGCAAGTCCACCCTGCTGCGGCTGGCCTCTGGGCTCGGGCGGCCCACCCGCGGCCGGATCTCCGTGTCGGACGACGTTGCGTCGATCCTCACGCTCGGCGACTCGTTCGACCTCTCGCTCACCGGCAGGGAGAACGCGATCACCGCTGCCGTGGTGGCGGGTCTGAGGCGCGCCGAGGCGCGAGCGCGGCTGCGCGACGCGCTCGAGTTCGCGGAGCTCGAGCCGTTCGCCGACGCCCCGGTGCGCACCTACAGCGACGGCATGAAGCTGCGGCTGGCCTTCGGCGTGGTGGCGCAGCTGCGCCCACGCGTGCTGATCGTGGACGAGGTGATCGCGGTGGGCGACCTGCGCTTCCAGGCCAAGTGCCTCGAGCGGATCCGCGAGCTGCGCGAGTGCGGCACGTCGGTGTTGCTGGCCTCGCACGCGCTCGACCAGGTGGCGTCCGAGTGCGAGCGGGCGGTGTGGCTGCAGGGCGGCGAGGTGCGCATGCAGGCCGAGGCCGCCGCCGTGGTGGCCGACTACACGCAGGCGATGTACTCGGAGACGCTGGCGCGCACGCCCGCCCCCGCGGCCACAGGCACCTCGACCCTCGAGCTGCGGCGCAACCGCTTCGGCAGCCAGGAGCTGACGATCGAGCGCGTGGGCGTGCCGGGGGAGGTGGAGACCGGTGCGGCGTTCGAGGTGTCGTTCGAGGTCGCCGGTCGCGCGGTGACCGATCCGATCGCCAGCGTCACCATCCACCGCGCAGGCGACGGCGTGGTGTGCTGCGACCTCAGCACCGAGGCGGCCGGCGTCCGGCTTGGTCAGGTCGGCTCAGATGGCCTGGGCGTGACGCTGGCCCTCGACCGGCTCGAGCTCGCGCCAGGCGACTACTTGGTGGACGTCGGCGTGCACGAGCCCGGCTGGCAGTACGCCTACGACTTCCACTGGCAGGCCTACCCGCTGCGCGTCACCGGCCGCTCGGCCGGCGAGGGCTTGCTTGTGCCGGGCCACCGCTGGGATGCCACGCCGCTCGTGCGCTCGGCGGTGTCGGGCGGCGCCGGCCTGCGATAGCGCAGCCCGGCGAGCCAGGCGGCGCCGTGCGCGATGCCGCCGGTAAACGTCGGTCCGCCCGGAACGACTCCGGCAGCCAGCCGGGCCACGGCCGGTGTGAGCGGGGGCCGCTCCCCGTTCTCCCATGCGCGGCGGGCAAGTAGGGCCGCGCGGGCGCGAGTGCAGCGAAGCGACGCTGCGCGCTCGCGCTCGGCGGGTCGGAGTCCCGGCGTGTCGCGCAGCGCCACGAGCCAGCCCGCCGACAGCGCTCGCTCGGTGAGCTCGAGCACCACCGCCTCGTTGCCGATCCTCGCGCTTTCCATGCAGAAGCCGCCGAGCGCCTGGTAGGCCGAGCGGCGCAACGCCACGTAGCGCGCAGGCCGGCCGAGCATGGGGAAGGGCTCGGGGGCCGTCGCCCGAGAGTGCAGCGTCACGGGTCGAGGCGGCCCGTCGTCTGCCGCCCCGGCGGCGAATGCCACCCGCTCCGCGTCGAGCGCGGGGAGCACGCCACGGAGCCAATCCGCATCGGGTGCCGCGGCGTGCAGCGGTATGGCGACCGTGTGTGCCGTGGTGGAGCGGATCGCGCGGTCGAGCCGGCGCCAGTACTCGACTCGCTGGGCGGCCGTGCCCGCGTCATCTGGGCCGAGCAGCACGAGCACGCCGGAGGTGTCCACCGGCCGGCCGTCGCGGCCTTGTGACGCCTCCCACCACTGCCAGTGGCCGATCGACGCGATCTGGTCCGCAAGCGACTCGCCCCAATGGCCGCCCTTCGGCGACAGCTCCGCCAACGGCTCGCCGCCCACGAGCAGACGGATGCGGGGGGACGCCACTGCGGGTGCCGGAATCGCCTCGTCGGAGCAAAGCTCGATGTCCAGCGGCGGCACGGGCACGCGCGGTCGCCGCGAATCGCCGCCCTGGCGGCGGCCGCGCTCGTAGGCGGCGCCGAGCATCAGGGTGAACAGGCGCGACCAGACCACACGCGCCTTTGCCAGCTCGAGCGCATCCAGGGTGACGGCGGCGAGCGCTCGCGGGAGCTTCCGTTGGAGCGCGAGGAAGAGCGCGGCCTTGATCGGCCGCTTCAGCATCGAGCGGTACGCCCAGCGCTGCGGAAGCGAGCCGGCCGCCGCCGGATAGCGCTCGATCAGACGCGCGTCGCTGCGCCCGTCCCGGCGCGCGGCGTCGATCGAACGGCGGGCGCTGAGCGTGAACTCGTGCTCCGCCTGCGCCCGCGGCTCGCATGCCACCTCGATGCCCGCCTCGAGCACGCGGATGCCCCACTCCCAGTCCTCGCGGCGGCCGAGGGCCGGGTCGAAGCCGCCGAGGCGCTCGAAAGTCGTGCGCGGCACCGACATGTTGCCGCTCAGCACGTCCACGAACGTAGGCGTCACGGCGGTGCGCGTGGCGCGGTAATGGTCCTCCCACCAGGCGCTGGCGCCGAGCGAGGTGAGGTTGCTGGTCCGCGGTCGCGGAGCGCAGTAGCCCACCACCACGCGCTCGCCCTCCCGATGCGCCTCGGCATGGCGACGCACAAGATCGGGCGCCGGCACGAGATCGTCGTCCAGGAACAGGAGCAGCGATTTGCTTGCCGCCGCCGCGCCCGCATTCCGCGCGCCCGCGGTGCCCACGCCGCCGGTATGGATCACGCGCGCTCCGTCGAAAGGCCCGACGGCGGCGCGGCCGTCGTTCACAACGATCAGTTCGAAGGGCTCGGTTTGCGCCGCCAGCGCGTCGAGGCAACGGCGTAGCGCGGACGGGCGCTCGTGTGTCGTGACAATCACGGAAACCTTCGCTGGGCCGCGAGCGCTCCGGGCGGGCCGAGGCCGTTCCCGAGACCCGAGACCCGAGACCCGAGACCCGGCGCGCGAGCGCAGCCACACGCGCGGGCCGCG
>JBKPDA010000147.1:0-5390 GCA_046727635.1 Actinomycetota bacterium
GGCATCGACGAGGCCCAGTTCCAGGAGATCGCTGAGGGCGCGAAGGAAGGCTGCCCGGTGTCGGGCGCTCTGAAGGGCAATGTTGAGTTTGTTCTCCGTGCGACGTTGGAGAGCTAGGTCCTAACCAGATCACAGATCACAGATCACAGATCACCGCAGCTCCAGCCCGAGCAGTCGCTCTAGCTCCGGAATAGTCGAGTCGGCGCCCCGGTGCAGGATCGCCGCCATGCCGAGCGCCTCCGCGGCGGCGCAGTTCTCGCGCAGGTCGTCCACGAACACGCACTCGTTCGGCTCCAGGCCGAGGCGAGTGCACGTGAGCTCGAAGATCGCTGCGTCCGGCTTGTGGAGGCCGACCTCGCCCGAGATCACGATCTCGTCGAAGAGCCTGCCGATGTCGACGGTGTCGTACGTCGCATCGCCCCATGAGTTCGAGATCACCGCGGTCTTGATCCCGGCGTCGTGGGCGTGGCGCACGGCCTCGACCATCGGCCCGTCGGGGCCCACGCCTGCAAACAGGCGCTGCACCAGGCCGGCGTGGTCGGCGATTCCGAGGTGCGGGGCGAAGCGCCGCTCGAACTCGTCCACGGCGAGCTCGCCGCGCTCGAGTAGACGCAGCTCGGCCAGCGCCTCGGGGTTCTCCCTGAAGGTCCGCTTGACGGTGTCTGGCGGGAGCCCCTCCGCGATCGAGAAGGCGCGGAAGGAGTCGAAGACATTCGTGGTGAGAACGCCGCCGAAGTCGGTGAGCAGACCTCTCACGAGCCCGGCGGCGGCGACTGCGTCATTCGCAGGGCGGCTTCGGCCAGCCGCGGCACGCCCTCGTCGAACAACTTGAGGTACGGGTCGTCTGTGGTGCCCGCGACCGCGCGCTTGTAGTTGCCCTCCATGAACACCACGGCCTTCCAGACGGCGAGCGCCTGGTACCAGCGCAGGTCGGACATCGAGCGGCCCGACAGCTCCTCGTAGCGGGCCACCAGCTCGTCGCGGAGATAGAAGCCCTCGGCCCTCGTGACTGTGCTGAGGGCGAACATCGACGTCTCGGTCTCGCCGCGCTCGGCCCAGGTGGCGGTCATGTAGCCCAGGTCGGCAAGCGGGTCGCCGATCGTGGCCATCTCCCAGTCGAAGATCGCCACCAGCCGGGCGGGCGCCTCGTCGGCGAACATCGTGTTGCCCAGGCGAAAGTCGCCGTGCACGATGGTGGCCTCCGGCGAGTCGGGCTTGTTGGCGGCCAGCCAGTCGCCCACCTCCTGCACCACCGGCAGCTCGCGCGTCTTGTTCACCTCCCACAGCCCGCCAAAGCGGCGCAGCTGCCGATCCAGGTAGCCGGACGGCTTGCCGAACCCCTCGAGGCCGGCCGCGCGCCAGTCCACCCCGTGCAGCTCCACCAACGCTTGGATCAGCTCGTCGGAGATGCGGGCGCGCTCCTCCGCGGTGTCGATCGCCTCGGGGATCGCGCTGGTGATCACCGTGCCGTACATCCGCTCCATCACGTAGAACGGCACGCCCAGGACGGACTCGTCGTCGCAGACCGCCAGCACGGCGGGCGTCCGGATCAGGCCCTGCACGGCGCTCAGCACGCGCGCCTCGCGCAGCACGTCGTGGGCCGAGGGCGGCAGCGGCGGGCGGGGCGGGCGGCGCAGCACGAAGCTCTGATCGCCGCGGTGGATCAGGAACGTGACGTTGGAGTGGCCCTCGCCGACGGGCTCTGCCTCGATCGGGCCCGCGCCCAGCCCGTGCTCGTCGAGAAAGGCCTCCAGCGGCTCCCGAACGATGAGCGGCGGTCGCTCCTGCGCCGCGGCCTCGGCCGCGGTGTCCACCACGTCCAGCGTCATCGGATGTCGGCCAGGTGCTCGATGTTCTCCACGTCGGAGGCGTCGTGGCTCGGGCCGGCCTCGAACCAGGCGTCGAGGATCTCCTCGAGCACCGCCTCGCTCGTGCCGCGCAGCGACAGCGCGAGCACGTTCGCGTCGTTCCACTTGCGGGCGCCCCGGGCGGTCTCGGCGTCGGCGCAGAGCGCGGCGCGCACGCCGGGCACCTTGTTGGCGGCGATCGACGCGCCGGTGCCCGTCCAACAGGCCACGACGCCCTGCTCGGCGCGGCCGTCGGCCACGTCGCGTGCGGCGGCCTCGCTGGCCCAGGCCCAATCGTCGCGCTCGTCATCGGCGAGCGCGCCGTGCACGATCGGCTCGTGCCCGCGGCGGCGCAGCTCCTCCACCATGGCGTCGGCTATGCCCGTGCGCTCGTCGGCAGCTACAGAGATCTTCACCGGCGTCATCCTAGTCTTGACATATGCCCGAGTTACCCGAGGTAGAGATCACCGCACGCCGCCTCAACAGCGCGCTCACAGGCGCCACCGTCGAGTCCGCGCTGGCTCCCGGCATGGTGACGATGAAGACGTTCGACCCGCCGCTCGACTCTCTCGCCGGCCGCGAGATCACGGGCGTGCGGCGCGCCGGCAAGATGCCGATCGTCGAGCTGGGCGACCTCGGGCTGCTGATCCACCTGATGTCGGCCGGGCGCCTGCAGCTGTTCGACACGCGCGCGTCGCTGCGCGACAAGCGCTCGCGCCTTCTCCTGCGCATCGCCGACGGGCGCGAGCTGCGGCTGCGCGAGTTCGGCACCCAGCAGCGCGCCTGGGCGAAGCTGCTGCCCGCGGAGGCGATCGACGCCGACGAGGCCATCGCCACCCTTGGCCCCGAGGCGTGGCCGGCTCCGCCACTCGAGGAGTTCGCCGGGCTGCTCGACCAGCCGCGCCACCTGCACCCGCTGCTGCGCGACCAGCGCGTGATCGCCGGCATCGGCCGATCGTGGGTGGACGAGATCCTCTGGGAGGCCAAGCTGTCGCCCTTCCGCCAGGGCAACGACCTGGGCGAGGAGGAGATCGCGACCCTACACGGCGCCATCGACGACGTGATGGGCCGCACGCTCGCCCACTATGAGGAGGTGGTGGGCGACTCGCTGCCCGACAAGGCCCCGATGCCGCTCAAAGTGCACCGCCATACCGGCGAGCCCTGCCCGCGCTGCGGCGAGAAGCTGGCCGCCGTCTTCTTCAAGGACCATGTGACCACCTACTGCCCTGCCGAGCAGACCGGCGGGCGGGTGCTGAAGGACAGGCGCCTCTCGCGCCTGCTCAAGTGAAAGGAGAAGCGTGCCCCAGGTTGGAGACAAAGCCCCCGAGTTCGAGCTGCTGAACCAGGACGGCGAGACCGTGAAGATGTCCGACTTCGCCGGCCAGACCGTGGTCCTCTACTTCTATCCGAAGGCCGACACACCCGGCTGCACCATTCAGGCGTGCGGCATCCGCGACCGCTCGGGCGAGTACGAGCAGGCCGGCGCGGTGGTGCTCGGCGTCTCGCCGGACCAGCCGAAGGAGCTGCGTAAGTTCGCCGACAAGTTCGACCTGCCGTTCACGCTGCTGTCGGATCCCGACCACTCGCTGGCCGAGGCCTACGAAGTCTGGGTGGAGAAGAACCGCTACGGCCGCACGTACTTCGGCAACGAGCGCACGACCTTCGTGATCGACTGGGACGGCAAGATCGCGCGCGTGTTCCCGAAGGTCTCGCCGAAGACGCACGACGAGGTCGTGCTCGAGGCGCTCGGCGAGCTCGCCGCCGCGTAGCCGTGCCTGCCGAGGTGCGGATGCCTGGCGCGCTGCGGGTGCAGATCCACCTGGGAGCGGCCGACACAGGCGGCGCGTTCTGCCTGTTGGAGGACCACCCGCCGGCCGGCTGGTCGCTTCCGCCGCACCTGCATTCGAACGAATCCGAGACGATCTACGTTGTGGAGGGCGCGTTTGAGTCGGTGGTGGACGGCGAGCGTAGGACGCTCAGGCCCGGTGACCTCGTGCACATACCCGCCGGCGTGGTGCACTCTGGTGGCGGGCACGGGAGGCGCCTGCTCGTATTCGCGCCCGGCGGAATCGAGGACTTCTTCCTTGAGGCAAGCACGGCACCCGACCTGCCCGCGCTCGCCGACAGGTACGGCTGGCGGTTCGTGTCGTGAGCCCGGCGCCCTTCAGCTCGGACTTGGCCGAGTCGCTCGCGCCCGACCTGCTCGAGCGCTTCCAGCGCTACGTGCGTGTCGACACCCAGTCGCAGAGGGATCGCACCCAGAGCCCGAGCACCCCCGGCCAGCTCGATCTATCCCGGATGCTGGTGGACGAGCTGCGGGCGATCGGGCTGGACGACGTAGAGCTCGACGCGAACGGCTATGTGATGGCCACCCTGCCGGCGACCGTGGAGGACGCGCCGGTGGTCGGCCTGATCGCCCACGTGGACACGGTGCCCGACGTGCCGGGCGCGAGCGTCGAGCCGATCGTGCACCGCGACTACGACGGCGGCGTGATCGAGCTGCCGCGCGGCGACACGCGCCTCGACCCCGCCGACATGGCCGTGCTGCGCGACGCCGTGGGCCACGACATCGTCACCTCGAGCGGCGACACGCTGCTGGGCGCCGACGACAAGGCGGGCCTGGCGGAGATCATGGCGGCGGTGGCTCATCTCGCCGCGCACCCGGAGCTGCCGCGGCCCACGTTGCGCATCGGCTTCACGCCGGACGAGGAGATCGGCGAGGGCGCGTCGCTGTTCGACGTGGAGCGCTTCGGCGCGGTATGCGCCTACACGCTGGACGGCTCGGCGCTCGGCGAGCTGCAGGACGAGACGTTCACCGGCTCGGAGGCGATCATCACGATCCACGGCGTGGACGTGCACCCGGGCTGGGGCACCGGCAAGCTGGTGAACGCGGCGCGGGTGGCGGCACGCGTGATCGCCGCGCTGCCGGCCGACACGCTCTCCCCGGAGACGACCTCCGGTCGCGACGGCTTCATCCACCCCTACGAGATCAGGGCGTCGGGGGAGCATGCGGTGATCAGGGCGATCGTCCGCGACTTCGAGGACGAGAAGCTGGAGCAGCACATGGAGCTGCTGCGACGCACGGCCGAGGAGGTCGTCGCCGCCGCGCCGGGCGCGCGGCTGGAGTTCGAGGTCCGGCGCCAGTACCCGAACATGCGCCGCTACATCGAGGCCTTTCCAGAGATCATCGCGGCCGCCGAGAACGCGTTGCGCGCGGAGGGAATCGAGCCCGTGCGCAAGCCCACCCGCGGCGGCACCGACGGCTGTCAGCTGAGCGAGATGGGCCTGCCGACGCCGAACCTCTTCACAGGCGGCCACGAGTACCACTCGGTGCGAGAGTGGGCCTCCGTTCAGGAGATGGCGGCCGCCGCCGCGACGATCGTGCGCCTGGCGGAGCAGTGGACGACGCCCGAGCTGCGAGAAGTGGCGGCACGTGCCCTGAGTCGGTAATTCGCGGGCACCTTCCCGGCGTCTGGACGCGTCTGACGGTCGCCGCTCCCTCGCCGGACTGCTAGTCGGACTCCGGTCGCGTCAACCGTCAGC
>JBKPDA010000148.1:0-6429 GCA_046727635.1 Actinomycetota bacterium
CTCCTCTCCCGCCGGACGGAGCTCCGATAGGCGCTCGTCAATCTCGGAACGGATTCGGCTTAGCAAGTCCTCGGGCACAAGACCTCCTGATCTCTAGGTCGTCACCGCGCGCGGACGGCGAGACCTCGGCGTTTGCCGACGTCGATCTCGCACTGACCGCGTGCATCGTTGAGGCGCCGCCTGCGGCCGTCCGTCTACACGAGGACGAAAAATTGTGTTCAAATTGTGTTCACGCCGAGGCCAACAGTACCTGCCCGCGGAAACGAAAAACCCCGCGCTAGCGGGGCTTTTCTTGAGGGTGAGCGACGGGACTTGAACCCGCGACCGCCTGGACCACAACCAGGAGCTCTACCAGCTGAGCTACGCCCACCAAGCGAGTGGGAAGTCTAGCGGCGGTTAGGGCGCGGTCTGCGGCGGCTGCCACTCGAAGACGGCGATTAGACAGCCGTTTTCGGTGCGCGAGTTGTGGGTCGTGCCGGGCTCGTAGCTGACGAAGTCGCCGGGGCCAAAGACGGTGCCGTCGTCGTCGATCAGCTCGCCGTCGAGGATTAGGAACTCCTCCATGCCGGCGTGCTCGTGGGAGATCGTCGCCGCGCCGGGCTCCATCCGCATCGCGTAGCAGCCCTGGCCGGTCGACTCGTCGTAGCTGATCGGCAACCAGCTCATCTCCGGCTGCACCGGGCCCTCCATGTCGTACTCCTGGAACGGCGCGGTCCGCAGGTTGAACACCTGCCGGCCCGGGACAGAGTCGCTCACGGCCGAGCTAGCGGACGATCGGAACGATCTCTTCGGCCACAGCCTCGACCACCTCGGTCTCCTTCTCTTCGAGCTGGTCGCCTCCGCAGACGATCGTGAATGAGCCGGTGCCGAGACTCGGATCGCCTTCGATGGGCAGCCCGCGAATCGTGTCCCAGCCCAGGCGCTCGACCTCGAAGGGGTTCATCCGCACCGCGACGGCGGGGTACTCGCACGTCTTGTTGTGGTGATCGATCGCCTTGGAGATCGCTTCGAGGTTCTTAGCCTCTGAGCTGCTCATCGCCCCGGAGTGTAGAGATCAGCGGCCGAGCACCTGCACCGCGTGATCGATCGTGCGGCGCAGGCCGTCGCGGATGTCTACCTTCGGTTCCCACCCCAGCAGATCCCGCGCGCGCGTGATGTCCGGCTGGCGCACCTTGGGGTCGTCGACCGGCAGCGCCTCGAACACGATCTCCGAGCGCGACTCTGTGAGCTCGACCACCGTCTGCGCCATCTCGAGCAGCGTCATCTCGTCCGGATTGCCGAGGTTGACGGGCTCGTGGACCCCCGACTCGGCCAGCGCAATCAGACCCGCGATCAGGTCGTCAACGAAGCAGAAGCTGCGTGTCTGCGTGCCGTCTCCGAAGACCGTCAGAGGCCGATCGGTCAAGGCCTGAGTCAGGAACGTCGGGATTGCGCGACCGTCGTTGGGCCTCATTTTGGGGCCGAAGGTATTAAAAATTCGAGCAATCGAAGTATCTACACCTTGTTGTCTGAGGTACGCCATCGTCAGCGCCTCGGCATACCGCTTCGCCTCGTCGTACACGCCGCGCGGCCCGATCGGGTTGACGTTGCCCCAGTAGGTCTCCGGCTGGGGGTGCACGAGGGGGTCGCCGTAGACCTCGGAGGTGGAGGCGAGCAGGAAGCGGGCGCGCTTGATCTTCGCCAGGCCGAGCGTGTTGTGCGTGCCATAGGCGCCGACCTTCAGCGTGTGCAGGGGCAGCCGCGCGTAGTCGATTGGCGACGCTGGCGACGCCATGTGGAACACGAAGTCGACCGGCTCGTCGATCTCGTAGTGCTGCGTGATGTCCACCATCAGGAAGCGGAAGTTGTCGCCGTCGCGCAGGTGACTGATGTTCTGGAGCGTGCCCGTGTCGAAGTTGTCGACGCAGATCACGCGGTGGTCGCGGGCCAGCAGGTGGTCGCAGAGATGGGAGCCGAGGAAGCCGGCTCCCCCGGTGACTAGGGCGGTTGCCATCGAAGGCAATCTACCCATCGAGGCGGTAGATCAGGCCGCTCCTGACGCGCAGGTACTCTCCCGTCGCACGTGAGCGGAGAGATCTACATCGCCGGTACGGGCTCGTTTGCAGCGGAGATCGCGGACATCGCGCGGGCCGCGTCGTTCGAGGTTCGGGGCCTGCTCGAGCTGATGGACGCCTCGCGCGCGGGACAGACGATTCACGGTCTCGAGGTGCTTCCGGTCGCCTCCCCACCGCAGCCCGACGCGCCCGCGATCATCGCCGTTGGAGGCGACCGCCGCGACGCCGGGCGCCGGCTGACGGCCGCTGGATGGGGACCGGCGACGGTGATCCACCCGGCCGCGCATGTCTCCCCCACCGCCGCGATTGGCGCCGGCGCGATCGTCTTCCCCGGCGTGGTGATCGGCGCACACACACGCGTGGGCGAGCACGCGCTGGTGTCCCGCGGAGCGCTGGTGGGGCACCACGTGACGATCGGCGACTACGCGACCGTCGGCCCGGGCGCGAACATCGCCGGCTGGAGCGAGGTGGGCAGCGGCGGCCACCTCGCGATGGGCAGCGTCGTGGTGAACGGCAAGCGCGTGGGAAGCGGATCGCTCGTCGCCGCCGGTGCCGTGGTGCTCGCGGACGTGGACGACGGCGGGCGCGTGCAGGGCGTCCCGGCGCGGCCGTACACGGGCTGAAGCGGATGGCCGGGCGCCTCAGAGCCGCGATCCTCCGGCGGCTGCGCGGGCCGTATCGCGACATCGCCGGCACCGAGTGGCGCCTGAGCGAGCGACTCGCGGCTATCGAGCATCGCCTGAGCGATCTCGAAGCTGCGGCTCGCGAGCTGCGCGAGTCCTTGGACGGCACGCTGGAGCTCGTGCACGGCACGCGGGAGGTCGCGCGCGAGACGCTCGACCTCGCGCGCGGGGAGCTGAGCCCGCTGCTGCGGAGCATCGCGGCCGAGGACGCCGAGAACCGCCGCCGCCTCGGCGCGCTGCGCGCGTCGCCGGAGTACGAGCGCGCGTTCAAGGAGCCGGACCCGCTGGTATCGATCACGGTCGCCACATGCGGCCGGCCGGAGCTGCTGGCCACGCGCTCGCTCCCCTCGATTCTCGCCCAAACGTACGAGCAGATCGAGGTGGTGGTGGTCGGCGACCACGTGACCGACGACACGGCCGACGCTGTGGCGTCGCTGGGCGACCCGCGTGTGCGCTACGCCAACCTCACCCAGCGCTGCTCCGCGAGCGACGATCCCCACAAGAGCTGGCTGGTGGCGAGCACGATGGCCCGCAACGAGGCGATGCGGCTGGCGGACGGGCTCTGGGTCGTGGCGTTCGACGACGACGACTCGATGCGGCCGGACCATGTGGAGCGGCTCCTTGCGGCCGCCCGAGAGCTGCGCGCCGAGGTGAGTTACGCGCGCGTCCGTTACCACTGGGACGACGGCACGCAGATCGACTCGGGCGACTTTCCGCCACGCCTCACGCAATTCAGCTGGGACGGCGCGCTCTACCACGGCGGGTTGCGCTTCTTCGAGCGCGAGCTCGTGGCCGCCCACCTGGGCGTGCCGGGCGACTGGTACCTGTGCGACCGGATGCTGCGCGCGGGCGTGCGCTTCCACATGACAGACGCAGTGGTGGCCGACGCGCACCCCTCCGAGCGACACAACGCCCTGCGGCGCGATCAGCACGCCTGGCGTGCGTAGCGGGACGCCCCGGGCAGGATTCGAACCTGCGACCTAACGGGTAGAAGCCGTCCGCTCTAATCCACTGAGCTACCGGGGCTCGGGGTCAGAATAGCCCGGTCAGGCGGGTGTTCCGGGCCGGGCGTTCCATTAGCCTGACCACCCATGGCCACCGCCGCAGAGCCGCCCACGGGGCTCGCCACTGGTGCAGTCGAGCCGCCCGCGGACATTCCCAGCGACATCTTCGAGGCCGCGCTCGCCACGTATCTGGACTGCCGGCGGCTCGACATGCGGGCGCTCGCCGGCGAGCTCGGGATCTCGCGCGCCACCCTCTACCGCCACGCCGGCGGGCGCGACCGGCTGCTCGGCGAGGTGATCTGGTTCCGCACGCGCCAGGGCCTCGCCCTCGCCGCCGAGAGCACTCGCCACCTCAAGGGCGAGAAGCGGGTCATGACCGTGGTCAAGGCCTTCATGCGCGGCGTGCACGAGGCCGCGCCGGTTCGCCGGCTGCTCGAGGCGGAGCCGGAAACCGCGCTGCGGATCCTCACCTCGAAGCACAGCCCGGTGCAGCGCGGCGTGATAGACGCGCTCGAGCGGCTGATCGCACGCGAGGAGGAGAGGGGCGAACTGCGGACCGGCGTGGATCCCGGTGCGCTCGCCTACGCGATCGTCCGAATCGGCGAGAGCTTCCTCTACGCCGACGTGATCGCCGACAACGATCCCGACGTCGAGGCCGCGGTCACGCTCGTCGCGAGACTGCTGCGAGCCGAATGACGCTCGAGGAGACGCTCAGGCGGCAGAACGCGTTCATGGTCGCCTTCGACCTCGTGCTCGGCAGCGCCGCCCTGCTCGCTCCAGACCAGACGCTGCGTGTGCTCGGCCACGATCCGCCATCCGACGACGCGCGCTACCTCTTCCGCCGCTGCGGGCCGATCTGGCTTACCTTCGCCGCGGCCCACGCGACCGCCAACGCGCGCGGGAAGAAGGAAGACTGGTGGGCGCTCGCCTGGCTGCGCGGCACCGAGCTGGCCACCGACGCGGTGTGGGCTCAATCGCCCGCCGTCAGCAGGCCCGGGGCGAAGGCTGGGCTGCGGCTCGCCGGCGTAGCCAACGCTGCAATGGCGCTTGGCTTCGGCTGGCTCGCGACTCGCGACCGCGGCTGACCGCCGCGACCATCCGCGCCCGGGCCGCCGCCACCAGCGCCTCGCGCTCCTGGACGGCGATGTGCTGCTGTGCGATATGTGAGTTGATGAGCATGCGGGCAGCATCGCTCCGCCCTATCTGAATCCGAAGAGATTTAGACTGGGCTTAATGCTCGTGATCCGCTTCGGGCGCGCCGACCTCGCGAACGTGCGCTTCGCGATCTCACCGCTGATGGAGCTGCACATGAGCGTGCGGGCGCTCGAGAATCCCGGGTCTCAGGCGCTGCACCTGCCCTGGATCCGGTCGACGCTCGAGCTGGCGAGCGACCTGCCGCTCGACCTCCTGCACGCGTTCCACCCCGAGGGCGCCTACGCGCCGGACTTCATCCATCCGCCGCCCACCACGCCCCTCGCCGAGTTCGACGACGAGCTTGCGCGGATGCAGGCGACGCCCGCCGAGCAGGTCGTTGCCGAGATTCGCTTCGCGTACAGAGACCGGCCGCTGCCGGCCGTCCTGTCTCCCTTTATCGAGGATCCTGAGGCCGCGCTCGCGTACCTAGCCGACGTCGTGCACGCGTACTGGGAACGGGCGCTCGAGCCCCACTGGGAACGCCTGCGCGCGCTGCTCGAGGGCGACGTCCTCTACCGGGCCAGGCAGATGGCCGACGGCGGCGCCGAGGCGCTGTTCGCGGACATCCACCCCGAGGCGCAGTACGCCGGCGACACGCTGTCCATCGAGAAGCCGTTCGAGGACGACGTCACGCTGGACGGGCGCGGCCTCTTGTTCGTGCCGAGTGCGTTCGGCTGGCCAAAGCTCCTTGCGCTCACCGAGCCGCCGTGGCAGCCGACGCTGATGTATCCGGCGCGCGGGGTCGGAACGCTGTGGGAGCCGGGACAGGCCGCGGCGCCCGAGGCGCTGGCCCAGCTGCTCGGTCGGCGCCGCGCGGCGGTGCTGGCCGCGCTCCAGGCGCCGCGCTCCACCACCGAGCTGGCACGCTCCCTGGGGCTTTCCGCGGCGAGCGTTTCGCAGCACCTGGCCGTGCTCCGCGACGCCGGGCTCGTGAACGGCCATCGCGTGGGCCGCGTGGTGCTGTACATGCGCTCGCCGAGGGGTGAGAGCCTGGCCGGCGCGGTCTAACGACCGCGTGCCGGGCGTCGTGCACGTGCTGGCGGCGCGGGCCCGCACGGCGGGCGCCCCGGCTCGCGGCCGCACGCTCGCGGGCGACGGCGCGTGGATCGCGATCGACGCGAGCCCGCTGCTGGACCGCGACGGCGCCATGGCCATAGTGCTGCGACCGGCCCCGGCGCCCTCGGTGCTCGACGGGCGCCTGCGAGCCGCCGGACTCACCGACCGCGAACGCGACATCGCGCTGACCCTGCTCCGCGGCGACGACACCGCCACGATCGCCGCCACGCTCCACCTCTCCCCCTGGATAGTCCAGGACCACCTGAAGGCGATCTTCGACAAAGACGGGCGTGCGCTCACGGCGGGCGTTCGTGGCGAGATGGGCGCTGGAAGCTGCCGTCGTGGACTAGGACTCGCATGCCACTCCGTCACCGTCCCGATCCAGCCCGTAGTGGTCGTCGCCGACGACCTGGATCGGCCCCTCGACGTACTTGGGAC